>JAEPNS010000015.1:0-13865 GCA_017643325.1 Alphaproteobacteria bacterium
CACTCATCATGATGGTCTCGACCTACGCGGCGGGCCTCTACGGAGGGTCCTTCACCGCGATCCTGCTGCGCGCGCCGGGCACGTCGGCCTCGGCGGCCACCTCGATCGAGGGCTTCGAGATGACCAAGCGGGGCAAGGCCATCCAGGCCATCCGCATGGCCACCTTCGCCTCGGTCATGGGCGGCCTGATCAGCGGCCTGGTGATGGTCTTCCTGTCGCCCCCGCTCGCCAAGGTCTCGCTCCTGTTCGGCCCGGCCGAGTATTTTCTCGTCGCCATCCTCGGTCTCACCGCCATCGCCGCGGTGTCCTTCGGCGCGCTGCTGCGCGGGCTGGCGGCCGGCATGCTCGGGCTGTTCATCGCCACCATCGGCGTCGACAACATGACCGCCTACCCGCGCTTCGTGTACGAGCAGACCGGCCTGCTGTCGGGCGTCGGCATCCTGCCGACGGTGATCGGACTGTTCGCCTTCGCCCAGGCCCTGACCCTGTGCGAGGGCAGCCCGCAGTCGAACATCTCGGGCAGGTCGAAGCTGAGCTGGAACATCTGGCCGCGGGTCAGCGAGATCATCCACTGCCGCTGGTCGCTCGTGCGCGGCTGGGTCACCGGGCTGGTGATGGGCATCATCCCGGCCGCCGGCGGCAGCGTCGCGCAGTGGATCGCCTACTCCTGGGAGATCCAGCGCGGCAAGCCCGGGGACCAGTTCGGCAAGGGCGAGATCAAGGCCGTCGCCGCCACCGAGGCGTCGAACAACGGCGTCACCGGGACATCGCTGATCCCGATGTTCGTGCTCGGGATTCCCGGCGGCATTTCCGCCGCGGTCATCCTCGGCGCGCTGATGATCCACGGTCTGCAGCCGGGCGAGACCCTGTTCCGCAAGACCCCGGAGATCATCTACACGGTGATGTGGGGCTTCGTGCTCGCGAACCTGCTGATGGGCGGCGTCGCCGGCCTGATGGCGCGCACGCTGGCCTACTGCACCCTCGTCCCCCGCGGCGTGCTGGCGCCGGTGATCATGATCTTCTGCGTGGTCGGCACCTACACGGCCAGCGGAAACCCCTACGACGTCGGGATCATGATGGCCTTCGGCGTGATCGGCTACTTCGCCCAGAAGTACAATTTCACCCCGGCCGGCATCCTGCTCGGCGTCATCCTCGGACCGATCGCCGAACAGGGCTTCCGGAACATGATGACGATCACCGACGGCAACGTGATCCCGTTCCTCGCCGGCCGCCCCGTCTCGATCATCATCATCGTGATGATCGTCGGCGCGCTGTACTTCGCGCTGCGGCCCAAGAAATGGGAGACGACGGAGAAGGAAATGTCCGGAAAGCCCGACACCGACTTCGCCGAGCGGCATGACGAGTTCGCCGAGGTCAAGGACGACTAGTACCGGCGGGGGCGGGCCCACCGCCCCCGGCCGGCCACCCCGTTAACATGTGAGTTCGATAGGAAAAGCATCATGGCTGAACATGAAATAAAGAACATGACCCTGCTGGCGCAGGACAACCTGGTCGGCTTCGGCGGCATGGGCGAGGGCATGTCCATGCAGATCGCGTCCGACGGCCGGCGGATCATGTGGCTGGCGCACGAATCCGCGCCGAAGAACTTCACCGGCGTCGACGTCACCGACCCGCGCAAGCCCAAGGTCATCGTCCAGACCGACCTGCCGGTGATGGAGATGAGGTCGAACTCGCTGGAGGTGACCGGCGACATCATGGCCGTCGCCTACCAGACGCCCGGCGTGGACATGGAGAAGGTCGGCGTCGAGCTGTTCGACCTCTCGAACCCGGAGGACCCGAAGTCGATCTCCTTCTTCGACTGCTCGGGCCCGCATTCGCGCGGCGTCCACCAGCTCTGGTTCGCGGACGGCGAATATGTCCACTGCGCGGCGGGCTCCGACGACTTCGTCCCGACCAACCCCAAGGACGACCAGTTCTACCGCTGCATCGACGTCCGCAACCCGTCCAAGCCGGAGGAGGTCGGGCGCTGGTGGTATCCGGGCACCCGCGAGGGCGACAACGCGGCCCCGCCGCCCCGCCATCCGGAGTTCGATTCCGGCTTCCGCGCGCACAACACGAACGTGTACCCGCAGCGGCCCGACCGCATGTACATGGGCTATCTCGACGGCGGCACGTTCATCATGGACATCTCCGACAAGTCGAGCCCGCAGGTGATCGGCGAGTGGAACCCGCACCCGCCCTATCCCGGCTTCGCGCACACGGTTCTGCCGCTGTTCTCCAAGGACATCCTGATCGTCACCGACGAGAGCATCCGCGACGACGCCATGGACTGGCCGAAGCTCGCCTGGGTCGTCGATGCGCGCAAGGAAGACAACCTGGTGCCGATCGCCACGCTGCCGATGCCGCCGCTCGAGGACTTCCGCAACCGCGGCGGGCGCTTCGGGGCGCACAACCTGCATGAAAACCGCCCCGGGCCGGCCTTCCAGTCCGACGACCTCATCTTCGGGACGTTCTTCAACGGCGGCGTGCGGGTGTTCGACGTCAAGGACCCGCTGCAGCCGAAGGAGGTCGCCTACTTCGTGCCGCCCAAGCCGGACAACTCACCGGTCGCGACCGCGCAGATCAACGACGTGTATGTGGACGAAAACCGGATCGTCTACTGCGTCGACCGTCACGCGGGCGGGCTTTACTGCCTGTCGCTGGACATCTGATCGCGCAGCGCGCCGAGGCCGGCGAGGGGGCGCCGCACGAACGGATGGTGCGGTGCGCCGGCCCCGGACAGGTAGTCGAGGAGCCGCGGATCGATCCGGTCCGCGGTTTCCTTTTCGGGGCGGACCGGGAACGGCCCGTCATCGAGCCAGAACAGGATCGCCGCCTCGACCCGGTCTCCGTCCACCTCGCAACTGGCCGCGACAAAGGGCCGGTAGGCCGCGTAGCACCAGGTGCGGTGCGCGTTTTCGGACTCGTCCATGCCTGCCGGAACGGCGAGCCGGTCCCGCGCGGCATCCGCCCGTTCGACGATCGCGGCAAAATACGCGTTCATCCAGCGCCGCGCGGCGACGTCGAACACCGGGAGCAGGCTGACGTGCAGCTCGCGCAGGAAGTTCAGGCATTCGTCCGGCACCGCGACGGCCTCCGGAGAGGGCGGCTTGAACAGCGGATAGTCGCCGTCGCCGAGGCGCGCGGCGCGGCCGGGCAGGACGTCGGTCCGGTGCCTTCCGGCATGTGAAATGGTGACCGGTGCGCTCATCACGATCTACAAACGGCCCTCGACGACAAGAATCGATCCCGTCGAATATGGCCCCTGAGAAAGGCCGCGCCAAGCGGAGGAACACCGATATGCGAAAACTGACCATCAACGTCTTCCCCGGGGCCATCAACGTGCCCCTCTGGGCCGGGATGCAGCAGGGCTTCTTCGCCGACCGCGGCCTCGAGATGGACGTCGTCTACACGCCGAATTCCGTGGAGCAGCTCACCGGGCTGGCCGCCGGCAAGTTCGATATCGCCCTGACGGCCATCGACAACATCATCGCCTACAAGGAAAAACAGGGTGAGGTGCCCGCCGAGGGCGACACCGATTTCTTCGCCTTCATGGGCTGCGACGACGCCTTCCTGCGCTTCGTGGTGCAGAAGGACATCCGGAGCTTCGAGGACCTGCGCGGCAAGATCCTGACCGTGGATGCCCTGACGACGGGCTTCGCGTTCGTCCTTCGGCGGATGCTCGCGATCAACGGCATCTCCGAGGACGAGATCGAGTGGATGTCGACCGGCGGCGTGCTGCAGCGCTGGCAGGAGATGATGGAACACCCCGAACAGAAGGGTACGCTGCAGGTCACGCCGTTCGAGATCATGGGCGCGGGCAAGGGCCACCATGTGCTCGCCCGCGCGGCGGACGTGCTCGATTCCTACCAGGGGATCGTCGGCGGCACGCGGGTCGCGTGGGCCGAGGAGAACGCCGACGATCTTGTCGGCTTCATCGCCGGCTGGCTCCAGTCTGTGAACTGGGTCTACGAGCCGTCGAACCGGGGCACGGCCGCCGGCATCATCCTCGAACACATGCCGCAGATGCCCCAGCCGGTGGCCGAAGGCGCCATCGCGATCTTCTTCGACGAGGCGAACGGCATGCGCCGCGACGGCGCGTTCGACATACGCGGCATCGAGACCGTGCTCGACCTGCGCCGCGAGTTCGGCCCCGCGCCGGACGACCTGCACGGGCCGGAGCACTATATCGACACGCGCTACCTGGAGATGGCGCAGGGGCGGTAACGGCGCGAACCAAGCATCCTTCGAGACGTTGACTGCGTCGACTCCTCAGGATGAGGATTGGGATAAACCAACGCCCTCATCCTGAGGAGGCGCGAAGGGCAAGCGGCTGTATTATTCACAGTCCAATCAAGCCGCGAACGCCCAAGCAGCACGCGAGGGAATTCAATACCTGGAGACGCAGGCGAAATGACTAGTCCCCACTGGGAAAAATTCGAAAGCCTTGGTGAAGCAAAAGTCCGCGAAAACCTCGCCCACAACCGCTACGGCGAGGACCGCAAGCGTGCCGCCGAGGGCTGGCTCGACCAACTTGCCAGTGCACGCGGTGACGAGTTCAGCCGGGAGCAAATTGATATCGCTCGCGAAGCCGCGGCATCAGCACGACGCGCCGCCGACGAGGCCAAGACGGCAAACACAATCGCCAAAATCGCACTCGCAATCGCTGCAATATCTGCAATTGCCGCCACTGTTTCCATAGCCGCGTGAGTATCTCGTTGCGGCGTTTTTCTTCGCCTTTCGCATCAGGAACCACGGAACCTCCGAATGGCCGGCCAGCCCGATAAATTGGATTTCAGATCCGACACTTTTCGCCCCTACGCCACAGCGATAGGCGAGATGGCCCTCGCGTGGAACGATTTGCACGAAACCCTCAAGGGCCTCTTCTGGGCTTCATCAGGCATACCCAACGGAATAATCGCATATTCGATTTGGTATTCGAGCAAATCCGACCGGGCACAACGCGACATGCTTCGTGCTCTCGCCGCCACAAAAGCGCTCGGCAACGCCATTCCACACAACATCAAGCCCGAGATTATCTGGCTCGTGGGCCAGGTCGATAAACTTGAAGACTTTCGCAATGACGTTCTGCACTCGCCCTTCCTGATATCAGACGGCGAGACCGTTTCACCGTCTTGGCAGTCCGGCCACCGGCGCGCGAAGAAACTCGCAGACAAAAATCTCTTGAAAGAAATAGACTGGTTCTACGATGCGTCCCTTGTAATTCGTGACTACGCTTGGGAATTAGACCGCGCTATTCGTGTGCACCCCGAACCATTGCCTAAGAGACCAAAACTTCGAAATCGTGGGGAAACTAGTGGCAGGAAATCCCGCCGCCCAAACTCTCCAACAGAACGCTCTCGCACACATCAACGATAGCGGGCGTTACCTCGACCTCTGAAAACCCCGACCTGTCGCGCGTTGCTGTATTTGGGTCGCTCATTTTGGTACGTCAGCCAGATAGTTCCAAAAAAACCTATAGGTCTGCGATTTGGATCAAAGCTCGCTTACTCGAAGAGAGATAGCGAGTAGAAATCTGCCAAGCTATCGGCTACGACCATCGAGAGCATAGTCGCGCACTAATTTCTTCATCTGACGTTGCAGGTCTCTCAATTGCGTGACCGAGTCCGTGTCACCGAAAGACGTCGCTGCCTCAATCAGCACCTCAATTTCCTCGCACTTTTGTTTCATTGCTTCGATATGGCTACGCTGCATGGTGGGAATATCAGGCCGCCTAGTCAAAGGACTGGCTCCCACTTAGATCAACTATAAAGCGAAAATTTTTCTTCGCCCTTGGTCTTTCATTGAAAGTGAGATTCTTACTGCCTTTTGTCGCTTTTTTCAAAACATCGCTCATTCGCTGCGCAATCGCTTCTTCTGTGAATTCAGCAATCTCTTTCTCAATAACTTCGAGCCGGTCTTGAGTCCCACACTTGGGGCAAGAAAATATGTCCTGGGGGCTTGCATTTTCGGGCCCTTCGATCGGGATTCTGCATTTTGCACATAGCGCTTGATACGGATCGGACATCTCTAGCTCCGTCGTTGAAGGCGATGCGCGTGCACCGTTGCATATTCAAATCGGAGGCTGCATCGCAGAATAATTACAGTATGTATCCGAACAAATTTTACGCCGACTTCAGTGAGTCGGTCGCAAGAACGCAGTCTAGGCGTCGCAAAAAGGCATCGATTACACGAATGCAGCTAGTGCGAGATCAGCAGCAGGAGCGCGCCGATCACCGCGATGTTCGAGAACACGAACGACAGGTGCAGGTGACGGCGCAGCGGGTCGTCCATCGTCCAGAAGCGGTGGAAGATCGCGCTTGCGAGAATCGTGAACAGGATCAGGATCGCCGCCCCGATGTCGGTGTGCCAGTCGATCGCGACCATCACACCGCCGACGGCCTGCAGCGCGAAGCCCGCCCACAGCGTCGCGTAGGGCATCGGGATGTTCATCGCCGCCATCCGGTCGGCGTGCTGCTTCACCTTGGTCGTCGCGTTGATCGCGAGCGTGCCCAGGAAGAGCGTCGCGACCATCAACTGGCCGACAATCTCGAGCGTCGTGTGGCCTTCGTAGAACATGGCGCTCAGAGCAACCGGGCCTGGGGGTCTACGTCGAGCGCCACCCGGCCGAAGGTCGTGCCCGCGATATCCCAGTTGAGCGCGAGATGCCCGCTCATGGCGTGGATGTCGCGGAACTTCCGCTGCGCCGCATGGCCGAGAAAAATTCCCTGCCCGCCGACCGCGCCGAACAGGCGGCCGACCGCCTGCCGGCAAAGCCGCACCATGTAGGCCTGGTCGCGGCGGTTGCGCGCGCGCTCGTCGAGGTCCAGCTCCCGGCCGTCATGCATCGCCGCCATCGCCTCGCCCGTGTCGCGCATCATCAGGAGCCGCGCGCTGTCGATCTCCGCCGCCGCCTCGGCGATGTGGAGTTGCAGGCTCTGGAACTCCGCAATCGGAGTCCCTCGCGAAGCCCGCGATTTCATCTCATCCGTCACAAGCGCGAGCAGGCTTTCCGCGATCCCAAGCGACGGGGCGGCCAGCATAAAGGGCACACAGGGCGGATGGGGCAGGCGGTAGAGCGCCGGGGCGTCAGCCTGTCCCCGCGCGGCCCCGCCCGCCGCCGCGAGGCGCAGCGGCAACGCACGGTGCGCCGGCACGAACGCGCCGGACAGGTGTAGCGTCTTGCTGCCGGTGCCGGTCAGGCCCATGACCCGCCAGTCGTCCTCGATCTCGACCTCCGCGCGCGGCACGAGGCAGAAGTTGGGTTCGGGGTGCCCCTCCGCGCCCGACGGCAGGAAGGTGACCACGATCAGCCAGTCGGCATGGTCGCAGCCGCTCGACCATCCCCAGCTTCCCGTCACCTCCCAGCCTCCCTCGACCGGCTCGGCCTCGCCGCCCGGCGTGAACCCGGCGGAGACCAGGGCGTCGGGATTGTCGGTCCAGACATCGTCGGCAGCCCTGTGGTCGAACATGCCGACGAGAAGCTGGTGGTCCGTGTAGACACCCGCGACCCAACCGGTGGACGCGCATCCACGTGACAGCATGGCGACAATGTCGACCGCCTCGTCCAGCGGTGTCTCCGACCCGCCGAACCGCGCGGGCTGGCAGATCCGGTGCAGGCCTGCCGCCTTCAGGTCGGCGATGGTGGCGTCCGGCAGGCGGCGCAGCGACTCGGTTTCCTCCGCGCGTTCCGCGAAAGTCGGGGCGAGCGCGGCGGCGCGCGCCTTCAGGTCGCGCGGCACGTCGACGGCGGTGGCGGGGGCGTCCGACATGGCCTCAGTCAACGGGCCCGGCGCGCGCCGGTCAAGCCCCCGTTGGAGCCGCCACACCGTTGGATTACACTCGCGCATCCAGGGGGAGCAGGACATGGACGGCGCCACGACACGCAGCGGCTCGCAAGCCGACGACCCCTACGTCGCGCGGGCGCGCTACTACAGCCCGGCCAACATCTTCCAGGTCGAGCGCCGCCCGGTGCCGCGCCGCAACTTCGTCGACGAATGCGCGTGGGCCCGGGCGCCCGGCACACCCACGGGCTGGCTCACGCTCGACATCTCCGGCGAGATCGGGATCGACGGCCCGGCCACCACGCCGCTGATGCTCGCGCGCTACGCGACCGTCCGTCCGGGCGAGACGCTCGAGGGAAATTTTGCGGCCAGCGGCGAGTTCTATTACGTCATGTCCGGAAGCGGCACCGCGGCCAAGGACGTCGACCGCCTGTCCTTCGAGACGGGCGACGTTTTCTCCCTGCCCGGCGGCGGCACGACCCGGCTGGACGCGGGACCGGAGGGTGCGGTGCTGTGCCAGTTCACGAACGAGCCCGAGATTGCTTTTCACAGCGTCCGGCCGCCCTCGCCCGGGGACGCGCCGGTGCGCGCGGCGCGCTATCCGATGGCGGACATCCTGGATGAGCTCGCCCGGGCCCGCGACGCCAACCGCGACGACCCCGGCCGTTCGGGCATGGCGCTCCACCTCACGACCGAGCGCGGCGGCAGCAGCGATGCGGCGCACCCGACGATCAAAGTTGCGATCAACTCGCTCGATGCGGGCCGCAACCAGCGCCCGCACCGCCACAACTCGGTCGCGCTGACGCTCCCGATCCGGGCGGACCGCGTCCATTCGGTGATCGAGGGCGAGCGGCTGGACTGGCACACCCACGCCCTGATGATCACGCCGCCGGCGGAACTGCACGAGCACCGCAACGAGGGAGACGAGATGATGCTGTCGCTCGTCATCCAGGACGGCGGCCTCTATTTCCGGTGCCGCACCATCGGGTTCAGCTTCGACTGAGCACCCGTCACCCTCCTCCAAACAGGAACACGCGCCATGTCCTTTTCGATGCACCGGATCTCGGTCCCCGTCTTTCAGCAGATGCTGACCAACCTGGACTACTGCTTCGAGCAGGCCGCCGCGTTTGTTTCACAGAACGGCATGTCCGAGACCGAGTTCATGCAGCGGCGGCTGATCGAGGACATGTTTACCCTCGCGCAGCAGGTGCAGCGGGCGTGCGAGCATTCCGCCGGGGCCGTTGCCCGGCTTGCGGGGGTCAGCGCGCCGGCGCTCGCGTCCGACCCCGACGCGGACATCGG
The DNA here is from genome assembly GCA_017643325.1 of Alphaproteobacteria bacterium. Taxonomy (GTDB): domain Bacteria; phylum Pseudomonadota; class Alphaproteobacteria; order UBA6615; family UBA6615; genus JABJAG01. The sequence goes on from JAEPNS010000015.1 coordinate 9,087, forward strand.
CGCGGCCCGCGCGCGCATCGCGACGTCACTCGAGTTCCTCGCGTCGATCGCGCCGGACCAGCTCGAGGGCGATCCCGACCGGCCGATCACCGTGACGGTGCGGCTGGGCGAGGTCACATGGCCCGCGCAGGACTACCTGCTGCATTTCGCGCAGGCGCATTTCTATTTCCACGTCACCACGGCCTACGACATCCTTCGCGCGGCGGGCGTCGACATCGGCAAGATCGACTATCTCGGCGCCATCATGAAGGACAAGTTCGCAGGCCAGCGCTAACCTGTATCCCTCGCGTTAACCAGTTCGGTCTAGGTTTTGCCCGTCATGGCCGGATCGACACACAACGACACGGCAGCCGCCGACCGCGCACCGCGCGGGGTCTGGAAGCTCGCGCCGATCCACGAGATCTTCGGGATCGACCTGCGCACGCTGGCGCTGCTGCGCGTCGGCCTCGCGCTCGTCGTGCTGGCCGACCTCGTCCTGCGGGCGCGCGACCTGCGCGCCCACTACACCGACTTCGGCGTCCTGCCCCGTGACGCGCTGGTCGACGTGCTGCATCCCTGGGCGTTCTCGCTCCACATGCTCAACGGCACCGCCTGGTACCAGGCGGGCCTGTTCGTCCTCGCCGCGCTCGCCGCGCTTTCGCTGCTCGTGGGCTACCGGTCGCGGCTGTCGATGTTCGTCACCTGGGTCCTGCTCCTCTCGCTGCAGAACCGGAACCCGCAGATCCTGTCGGGCGAGGACAACCTGCTCCTGCTGCTTGTCTTCTGGGGCATGTTCCTGCCTGTCGGCGCGCGCTTTGCGGTGGACGCCGCGCTCGACCCGGACAACGACAAAAAGCCGAACCGGTATGTGTCCGTCGCCTCGGCCGCGCTCCTCATCCAGGGCATGTCGATGTACTTCTTCAGCGCGCTGCTGAAATCCGACGCGCGCTGGTTCCCCGACGGCACGGCCGTCTACTACGCCCTGAACCTCGACTATTTCGTCCCCACGCTGTCGATCTGGTTCCGCCAGTTCGAGGGCCTGATGCAGGGGCTGACCTACTATGTGTGGGCGCTCGAACTCGTCGGGCCGATCCTGATCTTCACGCCGCTGTTCCTGCGACCGGTCCGTGCGGCCCTCCAGGCCGCCTTCATCAGCATGCACATCGGCTTCTCGCTGTTCCTGCTGATCGGGCTGTTCCCGTGGGTCAGCATCGTGATGAACCTGTCCTTCACGCAAGGCTGGATCTGGGACCGGCTGGCCCGGCGCCTGCGGCGGCCGGGCGTCGACGCGACGGTGATCTACTACGACGGCGACTGCGATTTCTGCCACAAGGTCTGCCGCATCTTCCGCACCTTCCTGATCCTTCCGGAGGTGCGCATCCTCCCCGCCCAGAGCGACGCGCATATCCACGAGGTGATGGAACGACACGACAGCTGGGTCGTGCGCGACGCCGACGGCCGCGACCGCGTCTGCTGGGATGCGATCCGGGCCATCGTCCAGCTGTCACCCGTCCTCTTCTGGATGGCGCCGGTGATCGCGCCGCAAGGCCGCGGCGACCGTCTCTACCGGTTCATCGCCGACAACCGCGGCCGGCTGAGCAGGCTCACGGCACGGTTCCTGCCGTTCCGCCCGGTCCGGGTAACGCCGTCGGTCTTCGCGGGCATCCTCGCCGTCGTTTTCACCGGGCTCGTCTTCGTCCAGAACCTGTCCACCGTCCCGTCGCTGGATGTCCGCACGGGCCCGGTGTTCCGCGCGGTCCGGCAGGCGTTCGGGCTCTACCAGAACTGGACGATGTTCGCGCCGCACCCGGAGATCACCAGCGCCTGGCCGGTCGTGCCGGGCATCCTCGTCGACGGCACGGAGGTCGACGTCTACCGCGGCACGGTCGGCCTGCCGTCCTACGACAAGCCGGCGCTGGTGTCGTCGGCCTACGAGAACTACCGGTGGCGGAAGTACATCTCCATCATCGAGGACCGGAGCTACAGCGACGACGCGCCGGACTTCGCGCTCAACTGGGCACGCTACATGTGCCGGACCTGGAACGAGGGCGCGGCGCCGGCGCGCCAGCTGTCGGTCTTCCAGATCCACTTCCAGGTCGAGTGGACCAACCCGCCCGGTGAGGCGAAAGACCTCGCGACCCGGCGGGTCTGGCGCCACGACTGCCTCGGATAGGTCTAGCGGTCACGCCCGCGAAGGACCCGGTCGTACATCGCGAAGATGATTTCCCAGTCGCGGAACGCCGCGTGCTTGTCGTAGACGTCCCGGTCGGGGATCGCGTAGCCGTGGGCCGCGCCCTTGTGGACCGTGTCGGCGTAATCCGCCGGCTGGCCGTTGAACGCCGCGCGCACGCCGGCGATCACCTCCGGCGGGGTGTAATGGTCGGTTTCGCCGAAACCCGTGTAGTACGCGCCGCGCACATTGCCCGCGTCGCGATGCGGCGAGTCCCTGCCCTCGACCACCAGCCGCGTGGGATGCAGGCTCGCCGTCGCACGGAACCGGTCGGGATAGGCGGCCGCAACCCGCAGCACATGCCGCCCGCCCATGCAGTAGCCGACCGATCCGGCGAGCGAGGTGTCGATGCCGTCGTCCCTGCCGAGATGGTCGATGAGCGCGCCCGCGTCCGCCACCGCCATCGGGTCGGTGACCTGGCCCCAGATTTCCTGCAGGCGTTTCTGCTCGTCCTCGGGCAGGTCCTTGAGCGACGCCGTCGTGCCGTCGGGGTTCCGGTAATCGAACTGGATGTCGCCCATCCGGTAGTAGAGGTTGGGCACGGCGACCGCGTAGCCGACGGCGGCGATGGTGCGGGCGATGTCGCGCAGCTGTTCGCGCACGCCCCAGATATCCATGAACACCACCACCGGCGCATAGGGCCCGCCGTCCTCCGGTCGCACCAGGAAGGTGTTCATCACCCCGTCGCCGGTATCGACCCCGATCTGTTCCTCGATCATGGTTGCTGTCCGCCCCGCTGTTGCGTCACCCCTCTTGTCCGTTCAGCTTCGCGCGAAACGGGGCGTACGGGAAGTCCTCCGGCCCGCGAGCGGCCTAGCTGTTCTGGGCGACGAAGTCCGCGATGAACTCGCGATAGGACCGCGGCTTGCGCCCGAGGATCATTTCCAGCGGCTTGGAATTGCCGGTATAGCCGCCGATCCGGTCGAAATATTCGAACATCGTGCGCACCCGCGCCATCTCGTCCGCGGGGCGGTCGTCCCAGGTCGGCAACGCCATGTATTCCTCGACCGGCATGACCACCGCCTCAACCGGACGGCCGAGTTCCTCCGAAATGATCTCCGCCATCTGCTTTCGCGTCAGCGGACTTTCGGTGCCGATGCACTCGAACGTGCCGTACTCGTATCCCGGATCGGTCAGCACCACCGCCAGCGCCTCCGCGAGGTCGCGGGCATCGACCCAGGCCAGGAGCGTGTCGGCGGAGTAGGGCATCACAAATTTCCCGTCCCCGACGATGCGCTCCCACGTCCAGCCGACATTCTGCATGTAGTTGTTGGGCTGCAGGATCGTGAACGGCAGGCCCGAGTTGATGAGTGCGTGTTCGACCTCGCGCTTGGCGGCATGAAACACGATTTCGTCAATCTGGCTCGAGACCACGCTGTGCAGCACAAAGTGCGACGCCCCCGCGCGCACCGCGGCGGCGACCACCGCGCGGCCGAGGTCGGCCTCGTTCGGCTTGATCGCGGGTGGGATATGCAGGACCTTGTCCATGCCCTCGAACGCCGCGTCGAGCGCGGCGGGGTCTTCCAGATCGACGATGCGCGCTTCCGCGACCCCCATCGCCTCAAGATCCGTCCGGGTCGATTCCCGGGTCGCGAGGGCCCGGACCTCGACTCCCCGGTCGAGCAAGAACGGAATGACAAGGCGGCCGGTCTGTCCGCCGGCCCCGGTCACAAGAACGCGCATGTTTGGCCCCCATAAGTTTGAACGACCGATAGCAGCCGTCCGGGGTTCGGCTGCGGAAATTTGCGCATGTTGTTTCAAGATATGAAAAAATAAAAACACTTGAAATCATCAGACACACCTCCATTTTGGAATTGTTCCAATAAACAGCGCGGGGACAATCCTCCCGCTGGCCAAACTCGCGCCGAAAAAGGAGTTTTGCATGATGATCGGCAAGAAGACCCCCAACGTCACCCTGAAGACCCGCGTCCGCGACGAGTCCGTCGGCGGCGACAACCCCTACCGCTGGGAGATGGTCGAAACCGACGATCTGTTCGACGGCAAGCGCGTGATCCTGTTCTCGCTGCCCGGCGCGTTCACGCCCACCTGCTCGACCTACCAGCTTCCCGATTTCGAGAAGATGTACGACGACTTCAAGAAAAACGGGATCGACGAGATCTACTGCATTGCGGTCAACGACGCGTTCGTGATGAACGCCTGGGCCAAGCAGCAGGGCCTCAAGAACGTGAAGGTCATCCCGGACGGTTCGGGCGAGTTCACGCGAAAGATGGGCATGCTCGTGGCCAAGGACAATCTCGGCTTCGGCATGCGCTCCTGGCGCTACGCCGCCGTGATCGACGACGGCGTCGTCGAGAAATGGTTCGAGGAGCCGGGCTATTCCGACAACTGCGAGACCGACCCGTACGGCGAGACCTCGCCGCAGAACGTGATCGACAAGCTCGTCGAGGACGTCACGGACGACCAGAAGGCCGCGTAACGCTGCCGCACGACACGGACGAAAAAAGGCCCGGCTGGTTGCAGCCGGGCCTTCGTCTATCTGGAGCGGGAAACGAGATTCGAACTCGCGACCCTCACGTTGGCAACGTGATGCTCTACCGCTGAGCTACTCC
>JAEPNS010000015.1:13875-19681 GCA_017643325.1 Alphaproteobacteria bacterium
AAGGGCGGAAATAAGCGCAACCGGCCCCCGATTTCAAGGGGCATGTGCGAATTCCGCTGTGCGGCCAAACCGGGTATACCCGCCCGTCATGAACGATCCGCACACCATCGAGGCCCCGCTGCTGGCCAGATTCGACGCGCTCGGCATCGAGATCGTCATGCACCGGCACCCGCCGCTGCACACCGTCGAGGAATCGCGGGCCCTGCGCGGCAGCATGCCGGGCAGCCATATCAAGAACCTTTTCCTGCGCGACAAGAAGCGCAACCAGTGGCTTGTCACCGTCCCCGAGGACGCAACGGTCGACCTGAAGGTGCTGCGCCGGGTGATCGGGGCGAGCGGCAACCTCAGCTTCGGCAGCGCGGACCTGCTCGCGGCCTCGCTCGGTGTCCAGCCCGGTTCGGTGACGCCGTTTGCCGTGATGAACGATCGCGAGGGAATCGTGACAATGGTGCTGGCGCGCGCCGTGCTCGACGCCGACCCGGTCAACGCCCACCCGCTGCACAACGAGGCGACGGCGGCCATCGGCCGCGACGACCTGCTGCGCTTCCTTGCCGCCTGCGGCCACGCGCCGCTGATGATCGACCTGTAGCGCGTTTTCGCGTGCCGCACGGGGGTTGATACCCCGGCCGCAAGGTTCCATCTTCTGCCCGACAAACAAGAAAACCGCACGAAACGAGCTTCGACATGGACCCGATCGTCACCGATCCGAACGCAGCGCCCGCCCCCGCGGCCGGCGGCGAGATCATCAAGGATTCCGACCAGAACAACTTCATGGCGGACGTGATCGACGCATCGCGCGACGTGCCGGTGATCGTCGATTTCTGGGCGACCTGGTGCGGCCCGTGCAAGACGCTGGGCCCGATCCTCGAGAAGGTCGTGACCAACGCCGGCGGCGCGGTGAAGCTGGTGAAGGTCGACGTCGACCGTTCGCCCGACATCTCGGCGCAGCTGCGCATCCAGTCGATCCCGACAGTCTATGCCTTCATCGACGGCCAGCCGGTCGACGGGTTCCAGGGCGCGCTGCCGGAAAGCCAGGTCCAGGCCTGGGTGGACGAACTGATCGCCAAGCATGACGGCGCGGCGAATGCCGGCCCGGACCCGCTGGTCGAGGCCCTCGATGCCGCGGACGCGGCGCTCGCGGAGGGCGACATCGCCAATGCCGGCGGCGTCTACGCCCAGGTCCTGAACCAGGACCCGGACAACGCGCGCGCCCTGTCGGGCATGATCCGCGCCTATATCAAGGCCGGCCAGGCGGACAAGGCCCGCGCCGTCGCCGACCAGGCAAGCCCGGTCGCGCTGCAGGACGAGGACGTCAAGGCCGCCATCGCCGCCCTCGAGCTCGCCGAGGCGGGCCGGGAGGCGGCCGGCGAGATCGACAGCCTGCGCGCGGCCATGGAGGCCGACCCGAAGGACAACCAGGCGGCCTATGATTTCGCGGTCGCCGCCTTCGCGGCCGGCCAGCCCGAAGCGGCGATCGATGCGCTGGTCGGCATCATCGGGCGCAAGCGCGACTGGAACGAGGACGCGGCACGCACCGAACTGCTGAAGATCTTCGATGCGCTCGGGCCCGCCGACCCGGTCACGGTCGCGGGGCGCCGCAAGCTCTCCTCCGTCCTGTTTTCATGAACGGCGACGCGGCCCCCGTGGCGCTCCCGGAGGCGCTGCCGCTGTTACCGCTCAACGGGGTGCTGCTGCTGCCGCGCGGCAACCTGCCGCTCAACGTGTTCGAGCCGCGCTATCTCGCGATGGTCGATGCCGCGCTCGCCGGTTCGCGGGCAATCGGGATCGTGCAGCCGGCCGCCGACGGGACCGAGGGCCTGAGCGCGCCCGACGGCACGAACCTGTACCGCACCGGCTGCGTGGGCCGGATCCGCGCCTTCGAGGAAACCGACGACGGCCGCTACATCATGGAGCTGCGCGGCATCTCGCGCTTCGACATCGCGGAAGAGCTGGAGATGGAGTCGGGCTTCCGCCGCGTGCGCCCGGACTACGGCCCCTACGCCGCCGACCTGCACCCCGACCCGGGCGCTCTCGCCGACCGCGACCGCCTGCTCACCGCGCTGAAGGGCTATTTCGAGGTTCGCAACATCGCGGCCGACTGGGATGCGCTCGTGAAGACACCGGACGAGCGGCTGATCACGACCCTGTCCATGGTCTGTCCGTTCGACCCGGCCGAGAAGCAGGTGCTGCTCGAGGCGCCGGAGATGGGGCAGCGCTGCAAGCTGCTGATCGGCTTCATGGAGGCCGCGCTACGAGAGGCCGGCAATGACAATGCGCCCGGCAACCCGGCACTGAACTGAGGCACCCATGGCACCCGATAATTCCGCGGCCGTCGACCCGAAGCTGCTCGAGATCCTGGTCTGCCCCGTCACCAAGGGCCCGCTCGAATACGACGCGGACGCCCAGGAACTGATCAGCAGGCAAGCGGGCCTCGCCTACCCGATCCGCGACGGCATCCCGATCATGCTCGCCGAGGAAGCCCGCGAGCTGGATTCCGACTGACCGTGCGCGAACACACGGTCACCGAGCTGCGCTACAGCAAGGACGAGAAGTGCCTGACCGTCGCCTTCGACGACGGTGCCTCGTTCGACCTTCCCGCAGAATACCTGCGCGTCTATTCGCCGTCGGCCGAGGTGCGCGGGCATGGCGCCGACGAGCGCAGGATCATCGCGGGCCGGCGCCATGTCGGCATCATGAAGATCGAGCCCGTGGGCAACTATGCCGTGAAGATCGACTTCGACGACCTGCACGACACCGGCCTGTACTCCTGGTCGTATTTCCGCGAGCTGGGGGAGAAGCGGGAGACGTGGTGGGCGCAGTACCTGAAGGACCTGGAAGACCGCGGCCTGAGCCGCGACCCCTAGCCCGGACGCCTCCTAGAGCGCCTCGCCGCGCACCAACCTCGGGAGGTCCCCCACGACGCCCATGGCGTGGCGCATGAAGAACCGCCGCAGCGGCGGGGCGGCGTTGACGGCGGCCAGCCCTGCGTCACGCGCCGCACGGACCGGCGCGATGTCGTTGGAGAAGAGCCGGGTCAGCAGGTCCGTGGTGACGGCGAGAGTCATGTTGTCGGACCGGCGCCAGCGCTCATAGTCGGCGAGGATATCCGGCTCGCCGATGTCGCGCCCGAGGCGACGGGCATCGACCACGAGCTCGGCCAGCGCGGCGACGTCGCGGATACCCATGTTCAGCCCCTGCCCCGCGATCGGGTGGATCGCGTGGGCCGCGTCTCCGACGAGGGCCATCCGCCGGTCGACATAGCGCGCCGCGTGGCTGAGCCCGAGCGGGTAGACCGAGCGCGGGCCGGCCAGCGCGATCCGGCCGAGGAACCCGCCCGTGCAATTCGCGAGCGCGGCGGAGAAGCCCGTGTCATCCATGTTCCGAAGAGCCGGGACAAGCCGGTTGCTCTCGCTCCACACCACGGACGAGCAGTGCCGCAGCCCGTCGACCGGGTTATCCAGATCATGCATGGGCAGGAGCGCGAACGGCCCGCCGGGCAGGAACCGCTCGTGGGCGATGTTGCGGTGCGGCTGCTCGTGGGCGATCGCACAGACGAAGCTCGACTGGTCGTAGCGCCACTCGGTGACCCTGATCCCGGCATCCCTGCGCAAACGCGACCCGCGCCCGTCGCATGCGAAGACGACCCGGGCCCGCGCGGTCTCGCCACCGGCCAGTTCGGCCACAACGCCGGTATCGGTGCGCGCCAGGTCGGCGATCTCGGCCGGGGCCAGCAGCTCGAGCGCCGGCGCACGGCCGGCCGCAGCGAAGAAACTCTCGCGGATGGGCCGGTTTTCAAGGATGTGGCCGAGCGGCTCGTCGCCCAGTTCGCGGGAATCGAAATGCAGGAACATCAGCGAATCGCCGTCGCTGACCCGGATGTCGTCGATCGGGCAGGCGTCCGCCGCGAGGGCGCCCCAGAGCCCGATCCCCTCCAGCACGCGGCGGCTGCCGGCCGCGATGGCCGTGGTGCGGCCGTCGTGCCCGGGCGCGGTCATCGCGGCGGGATCGGCCCGGTCCACAACCGCGACCTCGACGCCGGCCGACGCGAGGGCGTGGGCGAGCGACATGCCCGCCATCCCCGCGCCGACGACGAGTGCTTCGACGGTCTGGGTATGGGGTGCCGGTTTCATGGCCGGAAGATCGCGTGGCGGCTTGCGGATGTCCATGCGGCAGTTCGCCCGATTTTTATGCACAAAAAATATGCAGTTTTGCGATTTTGCAGGTTTTGTAGGCAGATTTATGGCCACAATATCTTGTGGTACGGCGTAACCGCCTGTTTTTCATATGTGAATCGTTCCCTCGACACTGGCACGACACTTGAAACATGCGCCGCAGACCCGCAGCCGAATCCTCGGTTGCGGCCAATGGCTTGCATGAAGGGGGTTTCCATGAAGCTGGTCATGGCGGTGATCAAACCGTTCAAACTGGATGAGGTGCGCGAGGCGCTCACCGAACTCGGGGTGCAGGGCCTGACCGCAACCGAGGTCAAGGGCTACGGGCGCCAGAAGGGGCAGACCGAAATCTACCGCGGCGCGGAGTATGCCGTGAGTTTCCTGCCCAAGGTGAAGGTCGAGGTTGTCGTGGACGACGACCAGACCGATTCCGTGGTCGAAGTCATCGCCAAGGCGGCCAACACGGGCCGGATTGGCGACGGCAAGATTTTCGTCGTGGACGTGCAGAGCGCCATGCGGATTCGCACCGGCGAAACCGGCGCCGAAGCGCTCTAGGCAAGGGAGTTTTCCAACAATGTTTCGTCATACCAAAAAACTGGCGGTCGGCCTGTTCGCCGCCGGCACCGCGCTGTTCGCCGCGGCGCCCGCGATGGCGGCCGTCGACCCGGAGACGGCGTACGTCTTCAACACCTTCTCGTTCCTGTTCAACGGCGCGCTGGTCATGTGGATGGCCGCTGGCTTCGCGATGCTCGAATCTGGCCTCGTGCGCTCGAAGAACACGGCCACGATCTGCCTGAAGAACATCGCGCTCTACTCGATCGCGGGCATCATGTTCTACCTGGTCGGCTACAACCTGATGTACGCCGACGTCAGCGGCTACATCGGCTCCTTCTCGTTCCTCTACAACCCGAGCGAGGCGGAACTTGCCCTGTTCGGCGCGGACGAGGCGACAGAGGAAATCGTGGCCCCCGTCATCGAGGGCGGCTACTCGGTCGCGTCCGACTGGTTCTTCCAGATGGTCTTCGTCGCGACGGCCGCGTCGATCGTGTCAGGCACCGTCGCAGAGCGCATCAAGCTCTGGCCGTTCCTGATCTTCGTCGTGATCCTGACCGCCTTCATCTACCCGATCCAGGGCTCCTGGACCTGGGGCGGCGGCTGGCTGTCGGAGATGGGCTTCTCGGACTTCGCCGGCTCCACCATCGTCCACTCCGTGGGCGGCTGGGCCGCGGTGACCGGGGCTTTGATCATCGGCGCGCGTAAGGGCAAGTACGGCCCCGACGGCCGCGTGAACCCGATGCCGGGCGCCAACCTGCCGCTCGCCACGCTGGGCACGTTCATCCTGTGGCTCGGCTGGTTCGGCTTCAACGGCGGCTCCCAGCTTGCACTGGGCTCGGCAGCCGATGCCACCTGGATGGCGATCGTCTTCACCAACACCAACCTGGCCGCGGCCGGCGGTGTGGTCGCAGCGATGATCGCGACCCAGATCATGTACAAGAAGGTCGACCTCACGATGGCGCTGAACGGCGCGATCGCCGGCCTGGTCTCGATCACGGCCGGCCCGGACCTGACCAATCACCTGATGTCGATCATCGTCGGCGCCATCGGCGGCATTCTGGTCGTCTTCGCCATCCCGC
>JAEPNS010000015.1:19691-19947 GCA_017643325.1 Alphaproteobacteria bacterium
AAGATCAAGATCGACGACGTCGTCGGCGCGATCTCGGCCCATCTGGTCGCGGGCATCTGGGGCACGCTGGCCGTCGGCATCTTCGGATCCGGCGACATCGGGACCCAGATCATCGGGATCGTGGCGATCGGCATCTTCGTCGTGATCACGAGCTCCATTGTCTGGTTCGCCCTGAAGTTCACGATCGGGCTGCGGGCGGACGAGGAGACCGAGGAGTCCGGGCTCGACATGGCCGAGCTCGGCCTCGAGGCCTACC
>JAEPNS010000160.1 GCA_017643325.1 Alphaproteobacteria bacterium
AGTCTCGACGCAGTCGTCATACCCGGCGCCCGACGCGACGGTCGCCTCGAAGGGGTAGAGGTTGATCACGATCAGGTCGATCGCCCCGATGTCGTGCGCCTGCATCGCGGCGCGGTCCGCGTCGTTGTCGCGCCGGGCGAGGATGCCGCCATGGATCTTCGGGTGCAGGGTCTTGACGCGGCCGTCCATGATTTCGGGGAAGCCGGTGTGGTCGGCGACCTCCGTGACCGGCACGCCGGCGTCGGCGAGCGCCTTCGCCGAGCCTCCCGTGGACAGGATTTCGATGTCGTGGCGGGCAAGCGCCGCGCCGAGGTCCGTCAGCCCCGCCTTGTCGGAAACGGAGATGATCGCGCGCGTGATCTGCGCGTCTGCATTGTTGGGCACCGGTGGGATCGTCCTTCGTAAATGCTGGGGTGGCGTTCTGTCCGGGCCAGGGTCGGAACTCGTTGAGGGTTGCGTCTTGCGGGCTACTTCGCCGCCGCCGGGTGGGCGGACGGCGTGTCGGTCCGGAATTCGGGCACGAGATGCGCGAGCTGCGCGCGGCAGGCATCGCCGTTGCCGTCGCGCGCGGCGGCGAGCAGCTCGTCGATCGCGCGCGCGAGAACCTCTCGGTCCGCGGCGCGCGGGTGGGCGAGCCGGATCGCCGCGTTGTCGGTCGGCGTCAGGCTCTCGGCGTCGTGGAACAGCTCCTCGTGCAGCTTCTCGCCGGGGCGCAGGCCGACGAAACGGATGTCGACGTCCTCATAGGGACGCTTGCCGGCGAGGCGGATCATCTGCTCGGCGAGGTCGAGGATGCGCACGGGCTCGCCCATGTCGAGCACGAAGATGCCGCCCGCATGCGCCGCGTCGTTCGACCCGAGCACCGAGGCCTGGAGCACGAGCTCGACGGCCTCGCGCGTGGTCATGAAATAGCGCGTGATGTCCCGGTGGGTGACGGTCAGCGGCCCGCCCGAAGACAGCTGGCGCTCGAACAGGGGGACGACCGACCCGGTCGAGCCGAGCACGTTGCCGAAGCGCACGGTCACGAAGCGGCAGCCGCCCTCGCCGCGGCTGCGGTCCAGCGCCTGGCAGTAGCTCTCGGCCACGCGCTTGGTCGCCCCCATGGCGTTCGTCGGATTGACCGCCTTGTCGGTGGAAATCAGGACCATCGTCGATGTCCCGGTCTCTCGGCACAGGTCGGCGACGATGCGCGAGCCGCCGATATTGGTCATGACGCCTTCCGGCACATGGGCCTCGACGATGGGCACGTGTTTCAGCGCCGCCGCGTGGAACACCAGGTCGGGCCGCGCCTCGGCGAAGACGGCGGACATGGCCGTGCGGTCGCGCACGTCGGCCAGGTGGGCATGGTGCGCGGGGCCGTCCGCGCGTTCGCCGGTCTCCAGGTCGATGGCGTAGAGGTTGAACTCGGAGCTGTCGACGAGGTCCAGCCGCGACGGACCGAGCGCCGCGATCTGGCGCACCAGCTCGCTGCCGATCGTCCCGCCTGCGCCGGTCACCAGCACCCGCCGGTCGCGGATCAGGTTTTCCATGGCCGGCCGGTCGAGCACGGCCTGCGGGCGGCCGAGCAGGTCCTCGACGGCGACGGGCTTGACCTCGATGGCCTCGCCGATTCCGGACTGGAACTCGGTCAGCCGGGGCAGGCGCGCCATGGACATGCCGTGGGTCTCGGCGATGTCGAGCAGGCGCCGCATGAAGGCCGGGTCGAGGCCGCGCTTGGTCACGACCAGGCGTTGCGGCCGCTCGGCGCGCAGCGCCAGCCGGCGCATCACGGCGGGCAGGTCGTCGGGCGTGCCGAGGACGGGAACGTTTCGGATGTGCCGTCCGACCCGCCGGCCCTTCTCGTCGAGCACGCCGACCACACGGTAGGCCGCGCCGGGCTGGCGGGCGATGTCGCGGATAAAGGCCTCGGCCTCGTCGCCCGCGCCGACCAGCAGGACGGGCACGCCGGGTTTCGCGCCCGGTTCGGCCCGGAGCTCGAAATGCCGGTCCTTGATCAGCCGGTAGACAAAGCGCGGCCCGCCCAGCAGCGCCATCAGCACGAACCAGTTGATGATCGGCAGCGAGCGCGGCAGGAACTCCGCACGCGAGGTGATGAACAGGATCGGGACGAAGATCAGGACCGCAAGGCTCACCGCCTTGGTGATCTGGATCAGGTCGTTCATCGAGGCGTAGCGCCAGATTCCCCGGTAGAGGCCCATCGGCCAGAACACGGCGGCGGCAATCACTGCGAACAGCAGCGTGCTCTGCACGATGAAGGTTTCGGGCACGGTGTCGATGGACGGGCCCATGCGCAGCCACAGCGACAGCGGCAGCGACAGGGCCGCCATGAAAATGTCGTGTCCGTAGGCGATTTTCGACCGGCTGAGCCGGAGGTTTGCGCGCATTCGCGGTTCGTCCCGTTCGATGGCCCGCTTATACCACTAAGCCCGATCCGGCAAAGCCCCCGACGCCTATCCCGGCGCCTGGCCGGCTGCCGGGCCGGGCCTGCGCATCCAGGCCAGCAGGGCCACAACCACCGCCGCGGCGAGCGCCAGCGCCCCCAGCCGGACCGCGAGGCTGTCCGGCGCGGCCGCCGCGCCCAGCGCGAGGCCGATGAGGGCCGCATTCGCGACGGCCACGGCGGCGCTGACCCGCGCGTGCGACCGTCCGTTCTGGACGGCCTGCTGGTAGAAATGCTCGCGGTGCGCCCGCCACACCTTCTCGCCCCGCGCGAGGCGGCGAAGCAGGGTGAGGGTCGCGTCGGCGAGATAATAAAGCGGCAGGATGAGCGCCGCCTCCCAGTGCCCGCCCGCCGCAAGCGCGAGCAGCAGCCAGCCGAGCAGGAAACCGAGGGGCACGCTGCCGATGTCGCCGAGGAAGATTTTCGCCGGGTGCCAGTTCCAGGCCAGGAAGCCTGCGGACGCCGCCGCGATCAGCAGCGCCGGGACCGCGTTGCCGCCGGGCGCGGCGCCGAGCCAAAGCCCGATCGCGCCCAGCCCGAGCCCGATGGCGATCGCCTCCACGGCGCTGATGCCGTCGATGCCGTCCATGAAGTTGAACAGGTTCACGAACCATACGAGGCCGACGGCGGCCAGCGCGGCGTCGAGCCAGGGCGGTAGCAGGCCCTGGAACACGAGGCCCGGCAGGATCAGGACGCCGGCGATGGCCGTGGCGAACTGGGCGGCCAGCCGCGGGAGCGGGCCGATGGTCCTGAGGTCGTCGATCCACGAAACGGCCGCGAGGAGCAGGGCGCACAGCGGAAGCAGCCAGGCTTGCGGCCCGGTTGTCGCGGGCGTGAGCAGGAACGCGGCAATCAGCCAGGCAGGCAGCAGGGCGGCGAGCAGCCCGATCCCGCCCCCGCGCGGCGTCGGCGTGGCGTGCGAGCTGCGCTCGTTGGGCCGGTCGAGGATATCCCGGCGCAAGAGCTCGCGGCGCACGATCCAGACGAACGCGAGCGCGGCGATTGCGGTGGCCGGCAGGAGGATGGCGAGGCTCGGTCCCAAGTCGGCGCCTTCCGGTTGGTGATGGCGCGCTTGTAGCGGGAAAAACGAAGGCCCGGCAAGGTGCCGGGCCTCGACGGTCGGGGCGGGTCTCGGTCAGTCCGTTCGAAGACCGAGGTGCTCGAGCTGGCGTGCGATCACGTGGCGTTCGTCGAACTCGGCCCGCGCGCGTGCAAGCCCCGCGGCGCCCATCGCATCCCGCTTGCCGGGGTCCGAGATCAGCGCGTTCAATGCCTCTGCCAGGGCGTCCGGGTCGTTGACCGGGACCAGCAGGCCGGTCTGCCCGTCGACCACCTCTTCCCGGCTTCCGCGGATATCGGTCGCGACGACCGGCAGGCCGGTCAGCATCGCCTCGATGATGGAGCGCGGCATACCCTCGCGGTGCGACGGCAGGGTGAAGATGTCGGCCGCGCGCAGCAGGTCCGGGACGTCGCCGCGATATCCCAGGAAACGGATGCGCCCCTTCAGGTCCGGGTCGTTGTCCGCGGCACGTATCGCGTCATCCAGCCCCGGCGCATGGTCGCTCGCAAGCCGGTCGCCCACCGCCCAGAGCTCGGCGTCGACATCCCGCATGGCGGCGATCAGCTCGGGATATCCCTTCTCGGCGACGAGCCGTCCCGTGGTCATGACCACGACCCGGTCCCCGGGCGTGCCCAGCGCCGCGCGGGTCGCGGCGCGGTCTTCCGGCGCGTGCGCGGGGCGGAAGGTGTCCGGGTCGCTGCCGTTGCCGATGGCGAACACGCGGCCGGTCCGGCAAAGCCCGAGACGCTGCGCGGTCGCGGCGTCCTCGGCGGACTGGGTCAGCAGCGTATGGGTCACGCGTCCCGCCAGCCACTCGGCGGCGATGTGGGCCTGCCGCCGGATCACGGGCATGCGGTCGTGAAAGTAGAAGCCGTGGGCGGTGTAGGCGATCCGGGGAACGCCGGCGCCGGCGGCCGCGAACCGGCCGACGAACGCCGCCACGGGCGTGTGCGCGTGCACGAGGTCGAACCGTTCCCGGCGGAACAGCGCGTGCAGGGCGATGCCCGCACGAAGGTTGCGCAGGGGATTGCTGCTGCGGGCCAGCGGGACGGTTTCGATGCGGAAGCCCTCGTCGCGGACCCGGGCCGCCAGCTCCCCGTCCGCACAGACGCCGACCACCTCGTGGCCCTCGTCGCGCAGGGCGTGCATCAGGGGACGCAGGAAATGATAGAGCGTGAAGTCGACCGTGCAGAGCTGGCAGATCTTAAGCGCCATCGCGGTCCGCCGGGGCTGTCGCGCGGGTGCCGGGAACGACGATCGCCGTGACCAGGATGGCGACGATGCCCAGCGTCGCCATCCACCAGCCCTGCCAGATCCCGAAGCTGAGCTGTGCGATGGCGAAGGCGGATGCCAGGGTCGCCAGCGCCGCCGCCGGCATGGCGCGGTTTCCGCGCCGTTCGGGGATGGAGACGACGATCAGCGCAAACAGCGCGGCCGCGATCGCGAGCCCGACCACGCCCAGTTCCAGCCAGATCTGCATCAGCGCGTTGTGGGGATGCAGCGGCATCGCCTGTCCCATCGTCGGGTTGTCGCCGAACTGGAACATGAACAGCTGCGCGTCGCCGCCGGGCACGGCGCGGGCCGTGTCCAGGCCCCAGCCGAAAAGCGGCTGGTCCAGAATCCGTTCGGCGGCGAATTGCCAGATCAGGAAGCGGTGCACCTCGGAATTCGGGCCGTCGACGTTCTCGATCAGGAACGTGTTGGCGAGCGGCACGATCGTATCGAGGAAGGGCACGATGGCGACCGATATCGCGAACCCGGCGATCAGGAGGCGCTTTGCCCATGTCGCCGAAACCCAGGCCAGCCCGAAGGCGACCAGTCCGGCGAGGAACGCGAAAAGCGGGGTGGAGGGTGCGAGGGCGAACAGCGCGAGCGTGGCGAGCAGGAGGGTCACCGCGGCGACGTAGCGCCCGAACAGCTGCGCGATGACGAGGGCGACCGGCCAGACGAAGATCGCCAGCACGCCCGCTGTGCGGTTGAACCGCTCGAGCTCGTGGGATTCGCGGATCGTGAGGCCGATCCATGCGGCGAACGCACCGTTCGTCAGGATGAACAGGGCCAGCAGGACAAGGCCGACGACGGTTCCGCCCACCAGCCAGAAGTTGAAACGGCGCTGTCCGGCCGGGTCCAGGTTCCTGGCTGCGTCGAGGAGGACGAGCAGGCAGGCGGCCAGGAGGATCAGCCGCGAGCCGGTGTACAAGGTCCGCGCCGGCGCGACGCTCCAGAGCCAGCTCGCGGCGCCCCACAGGATCAGGGCGGCGAACAAAAGCCCGAGCCGGCTTCGCAGCGGGATCGGCCAGGTCCCGGACAGTGCGCGCAGGAGCACGAGAAGCAGTGCGCCCGCGACCGCGACGATCCACATCTGGCCGGGGGCCAGGACGGCCACGGGGAGAAACGCGAAGGCGACCGCGAACAGGACCGCCGGTTCCCCTTTTTCCGCGACGTTCGCGGGCTCGTTGTTCGGAACACTCATCGCCGACCTTTTGCCCCAGCCGTGGCAGGTCGGCAACCCGCAAGCGCGGCGCGCGTCAGGTTCGCGCGCGCCGGTCCCAGAGCTGGAACATGAGAACGGCCCACAGGGCGTTCTGCAGATTGCGCCGGCCGGACAGGTGGTCGGCCCATGCGTCGCGAACCGGGCGGGTGGCGAGCATCCCGGAGTTCGACAGCGCCGGCTCGCTCAGCAGGTCCTCCGCCCAGTCGCGCAGCGGGCCCCGCAGCCAGTCCCCGACCGGCACCGCGAAGCCCGACTTCGGGCGCGCGAACAGGTCCCGTGGCACATGTTTTTCCAGGAGCCGGCGCAAGGGCTGCTTTGTCCTGTTCCCGGCGAGCAGGTCCGCGCGCGGGAGGCGCCAGGCATGTTCCACCACGCGGTGGTCGAGCAGCGGGACGCGCACTTCCAGCGCGTGCGCCATGCTGGCGCGGTCGACCTTGGTCAGGATGTCGTCGGGCAGGTAGGTCTGGGTGTCGGCAAGCTGGAGTCGTGCCGCCGGGTCCTGCAGCGCCGCGTCAAACCGGATGTTGCCTGTCTCCGCCGCGGACCGCATGGCGGCGGGCCGGTCCGTCGGCCAGAAGGAAATCGCCCGCAGATATGCTGTCTCGAGGTCCGGTGCGGCGATGGCGTCCGCGACCTTCCAGATCTTGTCGCCGAACTGCGGCGGCGTGCGCGCGGGCAGGGCGCGTGCGAGGCCGTCCCAGGCCGTCGGCGACAGGAACCGCAGGGCCGACGCCGCGCCCCGGCGCAGCGGGCCGGGCCAGCGGCCCGCCCGCGCGACGATGCCGGGCAGCGCAAGGTAGCGGTTGTAGCCCGCGAAGACCTCGTCGCCACCGTCGCCGGACAGCGCCACGGTGACGTGTTCGCGGGTCAGGCGCGACAGGACGAAGGTGGGGATCTGGGATGAGTCCGCGAACGGCTCGCCATAGACGTCGGGCATCTGCGTGACGACGTCAATGGTCTCCTGCGCGGTGACGGTCAGTTCGGTGTGGTCGGTGCCGAGGTGCCGGGCGATGGCGGCGGCGTCGCCTGATTCGTCATAGCCGAACGCGGGAAACCCGATCGAGAACGTCCGCACGGGCGAAGCGCTGGCGGCCTGCATCAGCGCGACGACGCAGGACGAATCGATTCCGCCGGACAGCCAGCCCCCCAGCGGCACGTCGGAGACCAGCCGGTCGGCCACGGCCTGTTCGAGGAGCCGCTCGGTTTCCGCCTGCACCTGCGGGTCGCCGTCCGGGAACAGGTCGGCCTGCCCGCCGCGCGCCACGGCGGCCGCGTCCCAGTAGCTCTCGATGTGCGGGGACCCGGACGGTCCGACCACCAGCAGGTGCCCCGGCGCGAGCTTGTGCGCCTCGGCGTAGATCGTGGCCGGGGCCGGGATGCACCCGTGGCGGAGATACGCCGCGACGGCCCCGGGGCTGCGCGAGAGGTCGACCAGCCCGGATCGGGCGATCGGGGCGAG
>JAEPNS010000161.1 GCA_017643325.1 Alphaproteobacteria bacterium
CATGACCGACGCCCAGCTTGCACGTTTTTCCGACCTGGAATCACAGGGTGCGCGCTTCGCCGCCGAAATGGGGGTGCCGCTTGGCGCCTACCAGAAGATGACCGCCGAGCACCTGTTCCTGGTCATGTCGTCGCCGGAACTCGGCGGCCCGTTCGCGACCGACCCGGGAATTTCGGACGACCAGGGCCTCGTCGCCGCCATCGTCAAATGCTCGCCCGGCCAGGGGCCGTACCTGCACGCCCACTACAACACGCTGGAGAACTTCATCTGCCTCGACGGGCGGTTTCGCATCACCTGGGGCGACTCCGGCGAGCACGAAGCGTTTCTGGACCCGCTGGACACGGTCTCGGTGCCGCGCGGTGTGGTGCGCGCGTTCGAGAATGCCTCAGATGGTCCGGCGCATATCCTCGCCTTCATCCGCGGGGACAAGCCGGAGGACTTCGGCGACGTCGCCATGACTCCCGCAGCGGCCGAGGATCTGGATGCCACCTTCGGCGACGGCACGGCGGACAAGATCAAGGACATCGGCTGGCGTTTCGACGCCGGGGTCGATGCGCCGACGGCGCAGGTGAACCCCGACGAAATGGGCGCGCGCCTCGCCCGGTTCTCCGAAACGACACCGGAGGGCGGCGGCGAACTCCGCCGCTATGCGATCATGGACGACGGGGGCAACGCCGAAATCTCGGGCGATCCCGGCCTGCGGGCAGACATCTTCGAAGTGGCGCCGAATGCGGACGCCGACCTCGCCGGAACACCGGGCAAACGCACCCTGATGTGCGTCGGCGGCTCCCTGACACTGTCCTGGGACGGCGGCAGCGCGGAGATGACCCCCTGGGACACGGTGGCGCTTCCGGCCGGCACCGGCTGCCATCTCGCCAACGCGGGCAGCGCGCCGGCGCGCCTCTTCGCGATGGAGACGGGCGTCTAGGCGCCTTCCGTCACGTCTCTCGCCGCGACCTTTTCCTCCGGGATGCCGGTCGGGTTTGCCTTCCAGAAGTCGTCGTAACAGTCGTGCGTGGCGTAGGGCATGATCATGCCCGGATCGAACGGTACCGGCGCTTCGCCGGCCGCGACCTTGCGCGGCCAGCCATGGTCGGCCAGCGCGCCCTTGCCGATGGCGACGAAGTCTCCCTCCTCGTCCGCAATCGCCTTTTCGGCGACATCGGGATCGTGGAGCTTGCCGTTGGCCATCACCGGCAGTCCGGTATAGCGCCTGGCAAGACCCGACAGGCTCTTGTCGGTTCCGAAGACCGGACTGACACCCAGATGCGCGCTGCAATCGAGGAAATCGATACCGGTCTCGGCGAGACGCGGGAACACGACCCTGGCGTCGTCGTCCCCGCCGGGCCAGACGTATTCGAAATCATTGACCTTGGTCTGGGAAATGCGCACGCCGACCGGCTTGTCGGGCACGGCCGCGCGCACGGACTCCATGACCTCGCAATGATAGCGGATGCGATTCTCGATCGGGCCGCCGTACTCGTCATCGCGTTGGTTGGTGTAGACGGTCAGGAACTCGTCGGGCAGGTAGCCGTTGGCGCCGTGCACCTCGACACCGTCGAAACCGACCTCGATGGCCCGACGCGCCGCCTGGCCGTAGGTCTCGACGACCTCGGCCATCTCGTCGCGGGTGATCTCGCGCGGGGTCTGGAAGACCGTGCCGCTGCCCCTGTAGCGCGGGATCTGTTCGCCCTTGGGCGTCACGACGGATGGCGCGATCGACCCCTCGACCCAGTTGTTGCCCTGGTTGATCGCCCCGCAGTGGAAGATCTGCATGAAGATCGGGGCACCCTCGGCGTGGACCGCCTCGACGACCTTGGCCCATGAATCGCGTTGCTCGTCACTGGCGATGCCGGGCTGGTAGGCGTAGCCCTGGCTGTACTTGAGGTCGATATAGACCGCCTCGGTCATGATCAGCCCCCAGCCCCCACGCGCATAGGACGCGTAGTAGTCGCGCATCTGGTCGGTCACGATTCCGTCCTCGGTCGCGCTTGCGCGCGTCAGCGGCGACACGACCGCGCGATTGGAAATTTCGAGATTCCCGATCTTCTTCGGCGAGAACAGGTTGGGATACTTCACCGTACCGGGTCCGCTCAGTGCCATCTCATTCACTCCCTGCCTTCGCTCACTATTTTTCGATGGGGACGCCGACAAGGCTGCCCCATTCGGTCCACGACCCGTCATAGCTGCGCACGCTCTCGTAGCCCAGCAGCTCGGTCATCACAAAGTAGGCCAGCGTGGCCCGATGGCTTAGTCGGCAATAGGAAATCACGTCCTTGTCCGCCGTCGCGCCGCGCGCGGACAGGAGCGACCGGAGTTCTTCGGCAGACTTGAACGTCATGTCGTCGTTCAGGAACTCGTCGAAGAACAGGTGCCGCGCCCCCGGGATACGCCCGGCGCGCTCCGCGCCCACATCCGGCGCACCGATCATGTTGACCCGTTCGCCCTTGTATTCTTCCGGTGAACGGTGATCGAGCAGGATCGCATCGTCACCCGCCTTCAACGCGTCCAGGCGTTCCAGGATCTCCGAGAAGCGTACGCGCATGGAATCGTTTCGCGCACCCTTGGGCGTGTAGCTTGCAGGCGTCGGCCTGGTCGGGGCATCGCTCGTCATCGGACGACCTTGCTTTTCCCAGAGCACCCGCCCGCCGTTGAGCAGGCGGACGTCCTTATGGCCGAGATAGGTAAAGACCCACCATCCGTACGTGCCGAACTGCACCGGGTCGCCGTAACAGACCACGGTGGTGTCGTCGGAAATGCCCAGCGCCGCGCATCGCTCCGCGAATAGTTCCGGCGACGGAAAATCGCGGATTGCGTCGTCCCAGAGCAGGTCCTTCCAGAAGAACCCGTGGGCGCCGGGGATATGCCAGTCGTCATAGGATTCCGTCCCGGTCCAGTCGAACTCGAGGATGACGACGTTCGGATCGTCGAGATGTTCCTCCAGCCAGTCCGGCGTCACCAGTCGGTCGGTCATGTTTCCCCCCGTGTCCGCTGTCAGCGGTGTTAGAATTGCCGCGGATCAAAGCCCGCCCGGGGCCGAAAATCAATGCGGGGCAATCAAGACGGGGCACGCATGGCATTCGCGAACATCGGTATCGTCAGCATGGGCGACATGGGCCACGCCATCGCCCGCACGTTGCGTGAGGGCGGGCATCGCGTCCGCACCGCGCTGGACGGACGAAGCGGGCGCACCCGGGCGCTGGCCGAAGCAGCTGGCATCGAGGACGCGGGCACGCTCGCCGCCCTTGTGCCGGACTGCGACCTGATCCTCTCGATCCTGCCGCCCGCCGCTGCACCAGGCCTTGCACAGTCTGTTGTGGACGCCGGGCTGCGACCGGGGACCGTGTTCGTCGACTGCAACGCCATCGCACCCGCCACCACCCGCGCGATCGGCGCCGTGATCGAGGGCACGGGCGCCACCTTCGTCGACGGCGGGATCATCGGATCGCCGCCCGGCCGACACGCCCCGACGCGGCTGTATGTCAGCGGACCGGACGCGGCGAGTCTCCAGGCCATTTCGCGGCCGGACCTGTTGATCTGCGATCTCGGGTCCGAGATCGGCGCCGCGTCGGGATTAAAGATGTGCTACGCGGCCCTCACCAAGGGCACCATGACCCTCGACACACTGGTCCTGCTCGGCGCAAGAGCGCTGGGGCTGGAGGGGGCCCTCATGGCCGAGTTCGCCGACAGCCAGGAAACGGCCAAGGCCCGGATGGAACGCAGCGTCCCCTGGCTGGCAGCCGACGCCGCGCGCTGGGTCGGAGAGATGGAAGAAATCGCCAGGACCTTCGCGGACGAGGGATTCACGTCGCGGATGCACGAAGGCGCGGCGGATGTCTTCCGGCTGCTGGCACAATCGACACTGGCGGCGGAAACACGCGAGACGGCTGACCGGACCCGCACCCTGGACGACGCCATCGCGGCGTTCCTGGACGCTAGCCCTTCTGCTTCCGGCCGCGACGCGGCGGACTAGCCGGCCGCGACGGGCGCGGGCCACCGGTCCGGCGTTTCTTGCCGGACGCCGGCCCCATCTTGCGAAGCTGGCGCACCAGCGCCTTCATCTCCCGGCGCTCGAACTGAAGATCCTCTTCCTGCTGCGCGTTGCCACGCGCCTCGCGAATCTGCTGGTCGAGCTGGCCCACGACGTTCTCCGCCGTACGGGTCACCTCGTTGAGCTGGCTCCGGTCGCGGATTTTCAGCACGACTTCCTGGTTCATCATCAGGTCGGAAAAAGCGTCGGCGTCGGTCTTGCCGAGCCGTTCCAGGGTCCGGTCGATCTCGGTCCAGGCACTGCGCCACGCCCCATAAACCGACGGCGCGCGGTCGCGGCCACGGACGCGGGATACCTTCTCGAGCTGCACCATCACACGCACGAACTGCCAGACAACCAGCCGCAGTTCGATCGCGTCGGCCCGCTCCCCGCCCGGGGCGTCATTCATTCGGGAGTTTCCTCGCGCAGGCGGCCGCGCGACGGACCGCATTCGGCGCAGTAGCAGTCGGCGATCTTGCGACGTGGACGGCGCACATAGTGATAGGCGCGCGCGCAGCCGAGGCAGCGCCAGATAAACTTCGCGTTCGCCTCGCGCGAAAGGTAGGGGATGCGGTGCCGAACGTTGGGCACCTCACCCAGCAGACGCATCATCTCGCGCCAGCGCGCGCCGTGGCGGCATGAACGGTTGTGTGCGAGGTCGGCGAGCACATGGGCGCATTCGTGAATAAAGGTGGCGTCCCGGTCCTTCTCCCGGCCCTGTTCGAGGAGCCGCGCGTTCAGGACGATCCGCCGCTCCGCGGCGTAGGCCGCGCCTGCGAGGGTACGCGCGCGGCGGCTGATGACCACCGCACAGTCCAGCATCTCGCGAAACGCAGGTTCGAACTCGGCTGCGCGCGCCAGACGGGAAGACAGGCCCCAACGCTCCGCGATTTCGCGGACCGTGCCGATACGGCTATGTCCCTTTGCGAGCGTCTCAGCGGACAATCGAAATCACCCTTCCTGCCTGTTCCGGGCGCGGCAGCTTACCATGAGCAGCGGCAATCTGGTCCAGTCGTGCAAGCACGTCCTCGGGCATTGGCGCAGACCGCCGCTCCGTCATGTCCACATGCAAGCTGACCAGCTCGTTTGTGGACGCCAGGTAGCCCTCCTCGGCGTGATACATGAAATGCATGTAGTGGAGCCGCTTCGCGTCATGGGCGAGCAACTGCGTCTCGAACCGCATCGGCGCACCCGACATCAACTCCCGGTCGTAGGTGATGTGGGCTTCCAGCGTGAACGTCGAGGCGTTATTCGCCGCGAGGTAACTCTCCCCGAGGCCGACATAGTCAAAAAAGGCGTCGGTCGCGTGATCGAAGGCCAGCATGTAGTAGGCCAGATTCATATGGCCGTTGTAATCAATCCAGTCGGGCTGAACCGTTTCGCTGTGGAGCGACAGCGGCGACGCGATATTGGGAAGGCCCTGGGGCGGATGTTCAGACATGGGCGGGAGCATAGTTCGTCGCGAACACTTCGCAAACGGCGCCTGACGACGGCTCGTCAACCGTGGATCGCGAGCCGCCGCGACATGTCGGACTGGAAGCGCCGGTCCGGATCGACTTCCGCCAGAACCTTCCGAAACCGCTCGAGACGGGGAAACATTCGCGCGAATGCATCCGCCGTCATCAGGGCATCCTTCGCGACATACAGCCGCCCGCCATGGTCAAGCACGATGCGTTCCACAACGGCATGGAGCTCCTCGATACCGCGCCGGCGCGGCAGGTCGACGGCGTAGGCCATACCCTCCATCGGGAAGGACAGATAGCCGTCCCCGGGCCCGCGCATCGGCTTCATGACCGCCGCGAACGACCCGGCGTTGGCTGTGGTGACGGCTTCCATGACGGCCCTGATGCCCGCGCGCTGGCTTTGACGCGGGAAGCCGGTGTGGATCGAATAGAACCCGCGCGGTCCGTATACCCGGTTGAAGCCCGGCATGCTGTCGAGCGGAAAGAAAAACGGCGCCAGTCCCATCCGGACGTCCCGGCCACCGGGCGGAAGCGAATTGAAGCGGCGATTCGTATACCAGCGCAGCAGGGAAGGCCGCAGGAGGAAGGACGGCGGCACAAACCGGATGGGCCGGACAGGAGGCGGCGGAACCGCGCCGGAATCCGACGTCGCGTGGTCTCCCAGCTCGAGAATCCCGCGTCCCAATGCCCCACCCCTGGCCATCGCATCGACCCACGCGAACAAGTATGCCGTGCCGCCGCGCGCGCCCTCGATCGTATCGATCATCTCGTCCACGTCGCGCATGCGCCGGTACCGGACATCGGCCGCGCCCGACGGGATCGGCATCAGGCGGAACCCGACCCGCAGGATCACCCCCGTCAGACCGATCCCGCCGAGGGTCGCACGAAAGATCTCCGTGTTCCGGTCGCGCGACGCACGCACAACCTCCCCGCTCGCAAGCATGAGGTCGATCCATGTGACATGGTCGCCGAAGCTGCCGACGGCGTGATGGTTCTTGGAATGGATGTCGTTGGCCACGGCACCGCCGACCGTCACACTGGCCGTCGCGGCGGACACGGGAAAACAAAACCCGTCCGGCACGAAACGTTCCAGAAGCGCGGTGAAATCGACTCCCGCTTCACACACGACCTCGCGCGTATCCCGATCGAAGGAGAGGATCTGGTTCAGGCTGCTGGTCAGGATCGTCCGGCCGCCGTCCCCGAGCGCGGCATCGCCGTAGCAGCGTCCCCCGCCATAGGCGACCAGTCCGGACTCCGCGCGCTCCGTCACCGCATCATGCAGTGCCGCCTCGCCCGCCGGCGCGGCGGTGGCCGTGCGGGCATAGCGCGACCGGCCCCAGGTGGTCAGTGTCTGCTCGGTCCAGGCGGTCATGGGGCGCCGGCTATTCCTCGATCGAGATCACGGGACAGTTCACCAGGATGCCGTCTGAACGCACGAGACCGCCACCGAAGCCCTGCAGTTTTCCCGTCGCCGCAGCGGAAAGAACTTGCACCTCGCTCGACAGGAGCTCGCGCGAGGTCAGCGCCTCTTCGGTCCACACGACCGGGTGGGACGCCCAGAGCGGGCTGTAGCCGAGCCCCTGACCGGGAATGTCGCCCGTGATGTTTCGTGGTGAAAGGCCGTCGGCGAGCGCACTCTCAAGCCCCTGCCGGATACCGTTCTCGGCACCGCTGACGCCGTTCACCACAACGTAGATCGGCTCGACCGCACTGAACGCACCGTCGTCGAGATCCGCCGGAATGCTGTTCAGGCCTGGCGCGTGGGTTGCACCCTCAAGCGCTGCGACGAGTGCGATATCGCTTTCCGTCGACACATAGTTGAGCCGCCTGCCACCGGCGAATCCGTCAGTGAGCGCCAGCGTCACGATCCCGTCGCGCGGACAGATGCGCACGACCTTGTCATGGGTCAGGTCGTGATCGGCATCGCCGTCGCAGAACGC
>JAEPNS010000162.1 GCA_017643325.1 Alphaproteobacteria bacterium
TGTCCTGCCCCCGGTCCGCATCGACGCCGCCGCGCCGGATTGGCCCGACGCGGTGCCAAACGCGCGCGCGGACGCCGTGATAAGTGCCAATCTCATCCATATCGCGCCCTGGTCCGTCTGCCTGGGCCTGCTGGCCGGGGCAGCACGACTGCTCGGGGACGACGGGCTTCTGTGCTTTTACGGACCCTTCAACGTCGACGGACAGTACACGTCCGAGGGCAATGCTGCGTTTGACCGCTCACTGCGTGGGCAGGACCCGGAATGGGGTTTGCGTGACGTGTCCGACCTGTGCGACGCCGCGGCGACTCTGAATTTCAGGCTCTGGAAAACCTTCCCGATGCCGGCCAACAACCTTACGCTCGTGTTCCGCCGCACGCTGCTGTCCTGATGAGGAGGTCCCCCATGTCCGTCGAGAAACTTCAGAATGCCTACTACGTCACGTCCGACATGGAAAAGTCCGTCGCGTTCTATCGCGATGCGCTTGGCCTCGACCTGGCCTTCCGTGACGGGAACAAGTGGACCCAGTTCAAGGCGGGCGGAGTCAACTTCGCCATGGCGTCCGACGACGAGGCACCGGACGGTGCCCTCGGCGCGACGTTGGTCTTCGAGGTCGCTGACATCGCCGCCATGGTCGACGGCATCCGCGAGGCGGGCGGCGAGATCCTCGGCGAGCGCGACATGGCCGACCACGGCAAAACGCTCACCTTTCGGGACCCGGACGGTAACCTGGTCCAGCTCTATCAGCGCGCGTCTTAGCGTAGCTGCGAACCAAACTGCACGACGAGGGAGATTCCCATGCAGGCCAAGGCATTCCGCATTTACAAGACCGGCGGTCCGAACGTGATGAAGTGGGAGAGCGTTGACGTCCCCGAACCGGGTTCGGGCGAGGCGCTGATCCGACACACCGCGATCGGCCTGAACCTGGCTGACACCTATCGGCGGACGGGCCTCTATCCGATGAAGCTTCCCAATGGGATGGGCAACGAGGCTGTCGGTGTTGTCGAGGCAGTCGGGCCGGGCACGCGCGGCGTAAAGGTGGGGGACCGGGTCGGCTATATCGGCGGCACACCGTTCTTCGACGCCTACTCCGAGATGCGTGTGGCGCCCGTGGACGCCCTGATCCCGCTTCCCGACTTCATCGATGACCGGACGGCCGCGGCGGGCCTGCTGAAGGGCATCACGGCGCAGTATCTGCTGCGGGCCTCGTACAGGGTCCGCAAGGGGGACACGATCCTCGTGCACGCGGCTGCAGGCGGCGTCGGCGCCATCATGTGCCAGTGGGCGAACGCGCTTGGCGCGACGGTGATCGGTACCGTGAGCACCGAGGACAAGGCGAAGTTCGCCAAGAAAAACGGCTGTCACCACCCCATCGTCGTCAAGCGAAAGGGGCCGAAGTTCGCAAAAAAGGTCCGAAAGCTTACCGATGGCGAGGGCTGCCACGCGATCTACGATTCGGTCGGCAAGGAGACCTGGGAGGAATCCCTCTCCAGCGTGCGCCACCGCGGCACCGTGATCAGTTTCGGCAGCGCGTCGGGCAAGCCGCCGAAGACCGACATTGCCGCGACGGGCGCCATTGGCTCGCCCTATATCGCCCGCTGTGCGCTGGTGAATTATACGACATCGCGGCGCGAGTTGATGTCGCGCGCCAGAGACCTGTTTCAGGCCATGGAGAGCGGCGCGGTTAAAGTGCCCGTCAACCAGAAGTACAAACTGAAGGACGCGTCGAAGGCGCATAAGGATATTGAGGCCCGCAAGACAACCGGATCGACGGTCCTGCTGCCCTAGCGGAAAGGAAGCGCCCAGCATGACCTGGACCGAAAAGAAATTTGCCGAGGTAAACGGTCGGCGTATGGCCTATGTGGAAACCGGCGACCTGAACGGCGACCCCATTGTCTTCCTGCACGGCAACCCGACGTCCAGTTATCTCTGGCGCGATATCATTCCCCATGCCAAGCCGTTTGGGCGCTGCATCGCGCCAGACCTGATCGGCATGGGAGATTCCGACAAGCTTTCCGATAGCGGGCCCGACCGTTACACGTTCGTCGAGCATGCGGACTACCTGTTCGCCCTGCTCGAGCAGATCGGGGTGACGGAGAACGTCACCCTCGTGATCCACGACTGGGGCAGCGGGCTGGGATTCCACTGGGCGAACACGCACCGCGACGCAGTCCGGGGCATCGCCTACATGGAAGCAATGGTGAAACCGCGCAGCTGGGCTGACTTTCCCGAGAAGGCGCGGCCCGCCTTCGAGGCGATGCGATCGCCCAAGGGCGAAGAAATGGTGCTTGAGAACAACTTTTTCGTCGAAGTGATGCTCCCCGGCTCAATCATCCGCGACCTCGCTGCGGAGGAGCATGACGAGTACCGACGCCCGTTCGCCGAGCCGGGTGAATCCCGGCGACCAACGCTGACCTGGCCGCGCCAGATTCCCATCGACGGCGAACCTGCCGATGTCGCGCAAATCATGGCCGACTACGCCGAATGGTTGCCTGAGTCCGATGTGCCGAAGCTTTTTATCGATGCCACACCCGGCGCCATCCTTTCTGACGGCCCGAGCCGCGACTTCTGCCGCACCTGGAAGAACCAGACCGAAGTACAGGTCGCGGGCGTGCACTTCGTCCAGGAAGATTCCCCCGACGAGATCGGCAAGGCGCTCGCGGGCTGGCTGCAGACGCTCTGACCCAGCGCTCCGGTGGCGTTCGACCTCTACGGCCTGGCTGTCGTTGCCGCTGTCTTCGCAGTGGCAGGGCTCGTTAAGGGTGTGATCGGGTTCGGGCTGCCGAGCATCTCCATGGGCCTGCTCAGCGCGCTGGTCGCGCCTGAACTGGCCGCCGCGATACTCGTCGTCCCGACGTTCCTGACTAATGTCTGGCAGGCCTTCGCGGGCTCGTACACCCGCGCCGTGCTGCGCCGCTTCTGGCCTATGTTCGCCGGCGTGTTCGCCGGCACGCTTGCGACCTCTTGGATAATCACCGGTGCTGGCTCGGGTGCGGCGCTGTTGCCGATTGGAGCAATCCTCCTTGCCTACGGCACGCTGGGGCTCTCGGGCGTCCGATTCCGGGTGCCAAGACGGGTAGAGAGCGTCATCAGCCCGGTGGTCGGGCTAATAACGGGCCTGATCAACGGGGCGACGGCGATCTTCGTGCTGCCCGGCGCGCCTTACCTGCAGGCGACCGAGACGAAAAAGACCGAACTGATCCAGGCGCTTGGCTTCGTCGCCCTGTGTGCATCGGGGGCGCTGGCGCTGGGATTCGGGCTGAGCCGGCCCGTCGACACGGTGCTTTGGCCAGCCGTACTGACGGCCCTCGCCGCCGCCCTCGCGGGCATGGCTTCCGGCCAGATCATCCGCGGCCGGCTCTCGGTCGCGGTTTTTCAGCGCTGGGTGTTCATCGGCCTTGCGGCGCTCGGAGTGGTGATGATTGCCCGTGCATTCGGCTAGCCGGCGTTTCCGGCCCGCCTACCAGTCGTTGCGCAGTGTGCGCAGGCCCAGGAAGACGTCCTCCTCTCCCGGGGAGTTGCCCAGTTCCGGGAACTTGTCCTTGATCCCCTCGATCACCCCCGGGCTGTCGAGGCGCATGAAGGTGTTTACCTTGCGCTCGATCCCCAGCGTCGTGACGAGTGCGTTGTCCGGGTCCTGGCCCTCCACGTCGGACAGGAGCGCCTTGGCGTCGGCGTTGTCCGGCTCGCGGTCGAGCGTGAAGTTCAGGTTGTTCACGATGTAATCGTGGCCCGGATAGATCCGGGTCGCGTCCGGCAGCTTGGCGATCTTGTCGCGGAATGTGGCGTAGAGCACGTTCGGGTCGCCCGAGTGGCAGTGTCCGACGCCGGCGTTGAAGACGGTATCTCCACACAAGAGGTGCGGCTCGTCGTTTTCGCCGAACAGCGAGATGTGGATCGGCGTGTGGCCCGGTGTTTCCATCACTTCCATGTCGACGGTGCTGCCGAGTTTCACCCGATCGCCCTGGGCGAGGCCCTTGTCGATGCCGGGAATCCGGTCGCCCGCGTTGTGCGGGCCCATCAGCTTGGCACCGGTGGCCGCGATCACGTCGTCGTTGCCGGCGATATGGTCGCCATGCTCGTGGGTATTCAGCACCCAGGTGATGTCCCACCCCTTGTCCTTCGCGACCGACAGGCACTTCGGCGGGTCGATGGGATCGATCGCGACCGCTTCGCCGCTCTCGGAGCAGGCGACGATATAGAAGAAGTTGCGGGCGTTGTTACCGGTCCAGATCTGTTCGACAATCATCTCGTCCATCCCTGTTGGGGTTCGTTGCCGGGACCATAGCGGCTTGCCGGGAGGCTCGCTAGGGATCGCGCCCGATCAGGATCCGGAACAGCAGCGGCACGAGGATCACGACGACGCTGATCCGCGCGATGTGGTGCGTCGCGACGAACGCGGTGTCGATGTTCATGGCCAGCGCGACCAGGCTCATCTCGGTGAAGCCGCCGGGCGAAAAAGCCAGGACCAGTGGCGCGAAGGGAATACCGGTGATCGCCTGCAGGACCAGCGCGAACAGCGCCGAGATCGAAAGCAGCAGGAGCGTCGCCACCCCGCCGAGCCGCAGGATGCGCCCGAGGTCTCGGAAGGTCAGGCCCGCGAAGCGCGCGCCGACCGAGGCACCAAGGATCACCTGCGCGCCTGCCACCAGCAGAACGGGCGGCGCGGCCGCGGTGAGCCCGGTCAGGTGGACTGTGGCACTCGCGATCATCGGGCCCGCAAGATGTGGCGCTGGAATGCGCAGCAGCTTCGCGCCGTAGAGTCCGACCACGGCGCTGGCACCGAGAAGCGCCACGTCGACCAGTCCAAGCGCGACATCGCCCTTGCCGAAGGTCCGCAGGCCGGTCTCGAAATCTTCAAGCGCCCGAAACATGAACGGCAACGTCATGACGACCAGGAAGATGCGGGTCGAATGCGCGACGGAGACCTGCCGGTCATCGCCCCCGAATGTCTGGGCGAGCACGATCATCTCGTTCAGTCCGCCCGGCACGCCCGCAAAAAAGGCGGTGTTGCGGTCAAAGCCGGCAACGAGGTGGAAATAGAGGAAGGCCGCGATGGTGCTGACGAGCACATAGACCACGAGCGCTGCGAGCGTGATCGGCCAGAGCGTAATCCGGTCGAGGATGTCCGGGGAAAACGCGCTGCCCAGCAGCACGCCGAGCACGATGATCATGCCCGTGCGCAGTCGCGAATCCATATTGGTTTCAAGCCGGCCAAGTGTCGCCAGGGCAGTGGCGACCATCGCGCCCATCATCCACGCCAGCGGCAGATCGAGATAGTTGAACAGCGCGCCACCGGTCACTCCGATGGCCACAGTGCGCGCGAAGACGGGGATGTCCGCGCGGCTGAGCTTGCGTACCGGTGTCAGCGGTGCCGTTTCGGGTGCGTCAGCCGGCATCGATGTCGAAGCCGCGATGCCGTCCGAGGCGGACCGCTGTCTGTCCCGGCAGCAGCCGGCGTGCGGGCATCACGAGCACGCAATCGTCATAGGGTGTCCGGATCTCCCGGTCGCCGTCCCACGCGATTACCGTGCCGGCATCGGCAACTATGTCGAGTCCATCAAAGCGGCGGGCAAACGAGGCCTGCCGCGTTTCCGGTACGAAACGGTCTGTGATTTCGATCCAGGTCTGCGCGGGCGGACTGTCCTCCAGCCATTCGGGAACGGCGTCGGGGCTGAGCAGGTCGAGCACCGAGAGGAAGCGGTAGGCCGTAGAGACGGCCGTTTTCGCCGTCTGCAGCTCCCAGTGCGGTCCGCATTCGGCCAGCAGCGCGTTCTGTATCGTCCCCGGTGTGTTGAACCGGCCGTAGTCGCGCATTCGCGTGCCGTCAGCATGGCCGACGTCACTGACGATGGTCGCGGCGCCGCCGACGCGCCGGGCAAACACGCGTCCCTTGTCTGTCGGGCCGCTCAGGTGCAAGGGACGGCGGCCGGTTTGCATCGAGTGCAAGTCGAGAACGAAGTCGGCGGCGTCGATAAAGGGCCGGAGCTGGCGGGCACGCCGACGCTCGACACTGTTGTTCGCGTCGTCGAGCGCTTCGGGAGACCACAGCCGGTTCATGTCCTCGTCGACGTAACGCGAAGCGAGCGGTTTTGCCGGGTCGAACAGGCCATAGGCGGCGGTGTTCGCGAACATGAGCGTCAGCCGTCCACGTTGCGGAGAGATGCCTTGGCGGAATAGGTGGTCGAGCGCGACCGCTCCGGAAATCTCGTTGCCGTGCATAAGCGCGCAGATCAGCGCGTGCGGTCCCTCGGTTCCGCTGTCGAGTGTCGCGACAAAAGGCACACCGGTGTTGCCTTCCCGGTAGGGTTCAATGTCCGGCG
Source organism: Alphaproteobacteria bacterium (assembly GCA_017643325.1). Classification (GTDB taxonomy): domain Bacteria; phylum Pseudomonadota; class Alphaproteobacteria; order UBA6615; family UBA6615; genus JABJAG01. The sequence continues at coordinate 6,321 of JAEPNS010000162.1, forward strand.
CGGCGATCTCGACGGTGTGGCCCTGCTCGTTCACGCCTTGGGCGGCGCTCACGGGGCGAACTGTTCCTTCAGGATCCGCTCCTCGAGGTTTGTTTCGGGATCGAACAACAGCTGGAAACTGCGCGCGCGGTCCTCGCGGATCGTGACTTCCGTGATGTCGCGGACCTCGAAGTCATCCGCCGTGGCGCTTACAGGCCGCTTCTTGGCTTCGCGCACCCGGAACACGACCTCTGCGTCGTGCGGCAACAGCGCGCCGCGCCAGCGCCGGGGACGAAAGGCGCTGATCGGCGTGAGCGCGAGGATCTCTGCGTTCAACGGGATGATCGGGCCGTGCGCGGACAGGTTATAGGCTGTGCTGCCCGCGGGAGTAGCGACGAGGATGCCGTCGCAGATGAGCTCCTCCATCCGCACCACGCCGTCGATCAGAATCTCGATCTTTGCCGCCTGGTAGGTTTCGCGCAGGAGCGAGACCTCGTTGATCGCAAGGGACTCGTGGGTCTGGCCGTCACCTGTCCGCGCAACCATGTGAAGCGGATACAGGGTCACTGCCTGTGCCTTGGCCAGGCGCTCGGGCAGGCCGGCGTCGCTGTACTCGTTCATCAGGAAGCCAACCGAGCCGCGGTTCAGGCCGAACACCGGGATCTTGCGGTCGACGAAACGGCGGAGCGTCTGCAGGACGAAGCCGTCGCCGCCGAGGGCCACGATCACGTCGGCGTGCTCGGGTTCCACATTCGGATAGGCGCTCTGGAGCCCTGCGAGCGCGTCCTGTGCCGTGTCGAAGTCGGCGGCGACGAAGGCGATTTTCTGGCTTTCCGCCGGGCTGCGCGATGGTTGGGACACGAAGGGACGCTCGCGGGTGGAAGGACGATACCGGACTATACCGCAGCGAACCGTGTCGGGACCATCCAAGTGGGCCCGCTAGGCGGGTGCGCTTCCTTCCATGATGCCTGCGCAAAGGATGTGGCCGTCGGGGTCTGTCACGTAGATTTCCTTCATGCCGTACCACTGCAGGACAGGCCCCTTGAGAACCCGGCCAGGGTCGACCCTGGTCGCGACC
>JAEPNS010000163.1:0-279 GCA_017643325.1 Alphaproteobacteria bacterium
TTGGTGCGCGAACTCGACGAGGAACTCGGGCTGGCCGTCGATCCTGCCGCCGCGCGCAGGTTTACGGCGCTGACGTTCGATTTTGCCTTTGCCGGCGGACCGACCGACATGGTGCGTGCATTCTATGAAGTCGAACTTCCGGCGGATGACCTCGCCGACCTTTCCGTCCGCGAGGGCCGGGAGATGCGCGTGATGTCCGCGCGGGAAGCCCTGGATTCCGGTATTCGTGTCGCACCATACGATTCGTTCGCACTCTGGATGCATGCGAACCGATCAAGG
>JAEPNS010000163.1:289-5101 GCA_017643325.1 Alphaproteobacteria bacterium
CGGGTGTGTCTGTCAGGGGTGTGCCATTCATGGCTGCGGCGATATGGCGGCCTACCTCCGGCGTGAAATGGTTCACGTCAAACCAGTAGCGCATGCGGTTCGCATAAGGTTCGTTCGTGAGGCGATTGAGGAGAGTGAAGTCGTAAGCGCCACGGCGCTCGGCAAAAAAACGTTTGGCGCGTGCAAGGCTTTCCCACTGACCGGCCAGAGATAGGTGCGCAAGGTCGAGAGGTTGGTAGGGAAAGAACGCGTACAGGCACTCGACGTTATGTTCCGTGCACGTCGCGTCTATTTCGTCGAAGAGGTCCGCCTGGGCCTTCAGGTCTTCTGGCAACGGATTGCGCGACTGGGCTGAAACGACATGGCTTAGAAAGTTCTCGATATCACCGAGCATGGCGTTCTTGTGAACCTCCGCCTGACCGTCTTCGTGCAGCCAGAATGTGGCATTCTCGAAACCTCTGTTCTTGACGGCTGTGACGACCGATGCGGCCAGCATCGAGTTCGAGAAGAAGGCCTCGGGTAGTCTCCGGGCCAGCTGCAATGGTGTCTCGGCGACACGGACGGGCCCGGGACGAAAGAAATGAATAAAGTTCACCTCTATGATCGCCGTTTCGATCTCGGGCACTATCGGCAAGAGAGATCGCAAGACAGCGAGGCTCTCCGTGGGGCTCGAGAAGTCGATACCGAGATTGTAGACGGGCCAGAACCGGGTTTCTTTCCAGTCGTCCGGGTCGAACCCTTCCTTCACCCGCGATGTGCCGATCAGGAGGGTTTTCGGCTTCTGATTAACGACATCGAACGGCTTGATCAGCCGGTCGAGCTGGTGCCGTTCCACGCGCGGCGTATTTACACCCTCGATATCTAGCCCGATGGGCGAAGTCCCGTAGGGGTCAAGCAGAAGTCCGATTGCCAGCGCTGCCGAGGCGAAAAGCGCCACAAGAACAGAAAGTATCCGCAGGTAGCGGCTGATTTCTGTTCGCGCAGTCGGATCGGTTTGGCGAAAGTTCATAGGCGCCAAGGAATCGACGGTCGCGCGGGGGCAACAGGCACGAAAACGCTCACTGTGCTGGTCCGATTGTCGTCGAAAGAAGATAGACATCGCCTTTCGGCATGATGGGGCCGTGAAGGGTCAGGCGCAGCCAGATCTCGAAGAACGTGGCATCCGGGGCGATCTCATGCTGCCACACTATGTTTCGCGGATCGGGGTTCAAGCCGCCGATGGCCGACGCCTGGACGGACACACCGTCATACGAATAGGCGGTGCCGGTTGGAAGCGAGATAGCCGTGCTTCCGGAAATCCTCATGGAAATTCGAATGTTTCGGCCCGCCAAATCCTGCACTTTCTCGATCCGGTGACCAATTCGCCAATCTATACCCTCGAAGGGTTCCCGCGGAGGAACATCGACCACGAGAACACAGGCGAGTGTATCTGGTGCAACTCCGGGAACCGACCTTCGCGCTAGACGCACTTCCGGTGCGGTTCCCTGCTCGTTGTTGGAAACCGCGACGGTCCAGTTTGCTCTCTCAAGATCGGCGGAAGCCTCCAGGTTCGGCACGGTTGTGGTGATCGGACATCGCATCTGCAAATCCGAGACCGCGGCGAGTTTGCTGTCCCCAGGCGTAAGCCGGAGGAGGAAGTAGGTGGCACCCGCGGCCGCCAGGGCCGCAATCGCAATCGCCAAAAGTATTGGTCGCATCGCCTGTTTCCCCCGGGGTGTCAGAACTGGAAATAGAGGAAAGGCGATACTGCTGCGAAGTCCAGCACCGCGATTATGAACATCAGAGAAATAACCAGGGCCCATCCGAGCCCCGTGTGCCAGCGCGCGTTCGTCGGCGCCAGAACTGCGGTCTCGAGAACAGGATCCCGTGACACGAACAGCTGCGCGGTGTTCGGAAATGCGAACACGATGACGGCGCAGGCATACAGCTTCAGAAGGGCCCAATCTCCGATGAGGGAACGTGAAAGGTATTCGATCGGCTCCTTTGTGCCGCTGGCGATCACAGCCGCAATATCGAGAAAACCCACCGCCGCCTGGCGCAAGCGGAAGAGTTCCTCCGCGATCGAAGTCGGTACATCGCCTTGCTGGCCGATCATGATCCGCAAGATATCGAACGCCACGTCAATCGAAGGCGCGCGGAACGGAACCCACGCAACCGTGACCAGCATGAAGGTAATTGCGATACCCATCGGGTGTGCAAGGGCGGCCGGAAGAATTCGCGGTAGCCCCAGCAGCCGGGTCGCCGCGTGCCACAAATGGTTGGCGGCAAGCATGACGCCATGAAGCGCGCCCCAAAGTACGAAAGTCCAGCCGGCTCCGTGCCAGAGCCCTGCCAGCAACATGACGGTGAGGAGGTTTGCGTAGCGGCGGACCGATCCCTTTCGATTGCCGCCAAGCGGAATGTAGAGGTAGTCGCGAAGGAACCGAGACAGCGTCATGTGCCAGCGCCGCCAGAACTCCACAATGCTGACCGATTTGTACGGTGAATTGAAATTGAGCGGCAGCACGATGCCGAACATTCGCGCCAGACCGACTGCCATGTCGGAATAGCCGCTGAAGTCGAAATAGAGCTGGAAGCTGAACGCCAGCGCGCCCATCCATGCGACCATGAAGGATATCGGCTCGCCCGTTGAGGCGGACATGAACACGGAATCCGCCACAGGCGCGATTCCGTCGGCGATGACCACTTTCTTGAAAAGCCCTATGGCGAAAATACTGAACCCGATTGCGAGGTTCTCGTTCAGCTTTTCGCGTTGAGGCTGTTCGAACTGCGGCATCATTTCGCGGTGATGCACGATCGGGCCAGCAATCAGCTGGGGGAAGAAAGAAATAAACAGCAGGTGCTTGAGCGGGCTATAGCGACCTGCCAGACCCTTGTAGGAGTCCACGATGTAGGCGATCTGCTGAAAGGTATAGAAGGAGATGCCGATCGGGAGCGCGATCGCCACCAGCGAGAACCCGCCGTCGAACTCGCCCCCCGAGATCTGGGCAACGAAGAAATCGAAATACTTGAACCAGCCGATAAAGCAGAGATTGAAGACGACCCCCAATGCTGCCACCCACCATTTGGGGCGGCCGCCCATATGTTCCAGCGTGTAGACGACAAGTCCGTTGACGATCATCGACCCGGCGAAAACAGCCAGAAACGTGATGCTGGCCCAGCCGTAAAACATGAGAGATGCAACGGCGAGGATTGTAACTGTCGTCTTCCATCCGGACCCGCAACGCACAGCCAAACGGTACGCGACGTATGTGAGCGGCAGGAACGCGAAGACAAATATGTAGGAGTTGAAGAGCAAGACGCGCAGGTGACCGGGCAGGCCGTCGATTAAAACAGCGTATAGATGAATGGTGCGACGGCGGAGCCTTTCATGAGGACGATTACACCGCCGAGGAGAAAGAACACGATAAAGACCGGCGCCAGGTAGAGCTTGCGACGTTTGACGAGGAAAATGAAAAATTCACGGGGTAGTGTCATGCCGATTACTCTATTCCGACACCATGAACGGCGAGTAATGCGCGCTGAATCTGAATTCGGGACGGATTAGAGGCCCCGTTCTCAAGAAATAAGCGGATCCAGAACTCGAGTGTCGTTGCATTTTCACTTACCTCTTGCGTGACAGTGAAACGTTGCCATTCACCCGTCAGCCCTTGAAGTGGAATACCGGAACCACTCACACCATCGCTCGAATAAACCGAGGCACTCGCGAAAGTAACCGGCGGGTCTGCCCGCGCTTCAAACGTGAGGCTTGTCTCCGTGCCCCGATAATCGGGATAGCCATTGACCGTGTGGCCTAGTCTCCAGTCTAGACTCTCCTGCGGCGGACTCGGAACTTCCGCAATGTTGATGATGCACTCCAATGATCCGGCGTTTTCGCCTTCTACGGATACTGCAATGTCCGGAGGATGGGTCGTGGCAAAAGAGGTGAAGATTTCCCAATCGACCATTCCGTCGGGACCCCGAGGCCAGGTCCGCACGCCGTCCGTCTCCCAAAGCGGACACAAAGTCAGGGTCAAAGATGGACTGGGGTCTGGCCGTGGGTCGTCTCGATACAGGATCGACACTGCGACCATGAGGAGAAACGCAAGGGCGATCGTACCTGAAAACAACACCCCCAATAGTCGTTCCAGTCGGGCTTCACGCTCCTGTTCATTTGGCTGAGACATCGCCTATTTCTGATCTCCGACCCGGTCTGTCCGGTTCGCGATGCCCTCGCAGGCCATCGCGAAAATTGCCGGCGCCATGAACTTTGAAATCATGTGCTGTTGCGCGCCACTCATATGTGTTCCATCTCCTGGTTCAAACTGCTCGGCCAGCCGGGCGTGATAGAAATGATGCGCATCGAGAACGGAGATGCCCTCGCTCTCGCGTCCTCGCAGCAGCGGATCGACCAGGTCGATAAAGCGCTCATATCGAGGCGCGTGAACCTGAACATATTCAGGTTCCAGCAAACCGGGCCTCCCGATCGTCGACATGAACGGCTGGTACACGACAATCAGCGGGATATCGGAATGGTCCCGCTTGATGGACTCCAGGGCGTGGACGTAGGTGGGCACAACCACATCATCGAGAGGGTCGCGGATTTCAGGGAATCGGTCTCGATACTTTTCGACGCCTTCGTCGATCAACCGGCCATATGAGAAGGAGCGGATAGCCATCCCGAACGCTGTATTGTTTACAATGTTCGGGTAAATCCTTGCGACGAATTTGAGCCACGGCGGATTGTTGATCGCTCGCCTCAGTTCGATGAAGCCCGATATCCCCGGATGCAGAGCGTGGTAGTTGCCTCTCTGGTGGTTTGCGATGTCGTTG
>JAEPNS010000163.1:5111-7326 GCA_017643325.1 Alphaproteobacteria bacterium
TCCCCGAGAACGACACGATCCCGTCGAGATCCAGTCCGTGTCCCCAGAGATTGAGCATCACGAAGTTCTGGTATGTCGTCGATCCACCCATCGCCAGATTGATCATCTCCAGTCGGGTGTTCGGGCCGCAGGTTTGCTCTTGCCGGTAGAGGGCCTCCAGGATCCGGTACATCATGCGGTTGTTGCGATCTGCGCCGTATCCGACAGCGCCGCTTCCGCCGATAAATGCGATGCGGGCCGTACGGGGAGGCTTTGGAGGCGGGTTGTCGAGGTCGAAGTCGACAAAAAATCCGTGATCACCCGACCGCACGAAACCCGACTGGGAATCTGCCTGTGTGTGAGATCCGCTGTAGGGATAGGAATCGAACGCGGTAAAGACGATCGCGTTGTCGTCGATGCCGCCGACGACGCTATCCGGATCGAACCATCCTCCTTGTCCGACGATAAATGCGTCGATGATTTTCAGCCCGAGAAAGAACAGAAAGACCGGCCACAGCCTGAGTGTGGATTCCAAAATGCGAGCGATAAATCGCAACTTATTGTCCTATCGGTCGCGTTTGAGTTGCTCGGCCACAGATTCTGCAACAAAGCGCGCCAGCGCGTCACGACCACGGTCGTTCAGGTGACAGCAGTTGTCGGCATAGACGATGTCTGGAATGTCGTCGAGGCTCGCAGAGGCGTCGACGACCGTCACACCGAGAGGCAGACGCGTGACCTCCTGGCGCAGGCGTTTGTATGCGTCGTTGATCAATCCGTCATAGGCATTGCGGTCCGTGAACGCGATTTCACGCTCCTCCGCGCCGAATACACGGCTTGTGGCGACGTACTGGTTCGGTTGCAGAACCTGTACATAGCTGGCGCCAGTCGTTTCCGCCGCGCTTGCCGTCAAGACGGTTGCCCGGCGCCAGTACTCCACAAACAAATCGAGATATTTCCCGCGATCGTTCGTGACGTCACTTTGACCGATAAACAAAAGGTTTGAGGAACTGTCGTAGGTGTTTTCCGCGGCGGTCGGACCTGTGCTGCCGGCAAGCTCGACGATCTTGGACAATCCCAGCAACGCGATCCAGGCCGATGCAAGCGTCTGCTCGGTGGCGCGTGCCTGCAGGTTCCGGACGGTCAGTGCATTCGCGCTCGCGGCGCCCAAGCCGTCCGCGCCGGTGAGTTGCGCGAACTCGAACAACAGGCTCGCGACCGGCATTGCCATGTCGACGCCATTTATACTGTTGGCCCACCCGCCCGTGATCTCGTTGTAACCCTCGATATTGAGGACGAGATCGAAGCGCTGTCCCGAGACGGCAAAGTAGTTCAGCACGGCAAGCTGCTGCGGCTGCCGATATGCCTCCTTGGCGAAGTTGAGCAGTACGATCCTCCGGCCTTCGAGGTCACCCACGGCGTCACGAAGCGCTGTCTGGAATACGCCGTGTGCCGAATTATGCGACCAGAAGTTCGATGCGACCGACCCTCCAAATACCCCCACCACAAAATCATCTTCGGACGCCGCTAGCGGAAATCCCACATCCGACAAGAAACCCTGTCTGTTGTAGCCGGGCGTACCGGGCGAATTGGCCCAGCCGAACAATGGATGGAGCCGGATCCCCGGCAAGCCGACCCTTCGGTCGAAAGTGTCGAGGCGGTTCTCCGCTTGCGCCCGCCCACCGGGCTCGTATTGCGAAAGCAGTACTCCCTCGCGTCCCAAAAACAACGCCTGTGCCATGATTTCGAAGGCCACGAGCGCGACGGCCAAGCCCGCGAGATACCCGAGTAGTTTCAAGGAGAGGACCTCCGGTGCGACCAGTCCGGATCTGAGTTCAGGGCCGGCCCTATCCTGAGGTACGACGGGTCGTCCATTTCGATGCAACCATGTCGCAGTAGAAAATCGGTGGCAACCAGCGCGCTGTCGAACTTGAACCGACCGCTGCTGATAGCGGTCACCACGCCGTCCGGCGGCATTGTGAGAAATGCTTCGATTTCGCCGTCGCGGTTCTCAAGATCCGTGTCCGGACCGATCTCGAGATCAAAAATATAGACCGAACCTCGCTGCAGCCCGGGCTTTCGCGAGATCACGAAGTGGATCGAGCCGACCGGTCTGGCGTGCACGAGCATGTCGGCGCCGAGTCCGGCTTCTTCGACTGCTTCCTCGGAGAGCTTGTCGACGGGTGATTCACCGACGGGCAGAAATCCTGCCACCGCGTGGTCGAGCAGACCGGGATGA
>JAEPNS010000164.1 GCA_017643325.1 Alphaproteobacteria bacterium
ATAGTCAAGCCTGACATCATTGAGGGTTACGCGTGCCATGCCCTTCGTTCGCCTACACCCAGTAGATGAGTTTCTTTTCCATCCGCGCCGCTGTCACGAGCGTCAGGAACCAGCCAACGATCGCGATCAAACATACGACGAGGACAGAGAGCACCGGCGGAGCCTGGCCGAGCATCGGTGCCCGGACAATCTCGATCAGATGGAAGAAGGGGTTGAAGTCTGCAATCAGGACACGGGTTCCGAGCTGGTCACGGAACCAAAACACGGGCGTTACGAGAAACGCGAGATTGACGATTGTCGTAATGATCTGCGGGAGGTCGCGGTACCGCGCGCACAGCAGGCCGAAAAAATGGATCAGCCACAGTGTGTTGACGAACAGCAGCAGGATTGCGGGGAAGACGAACAGTGTCCACAGCGTGAGTGGAACCTGGAAGACAACCGCCAGAACGAGCACGACGACGAGGTTGTGTGCAAAAACGATCAGGTTGGCCGAACAGTCGCGCAACGAATGCACGATCGGCGGCATGCTGTATTCGCGCATGACGCCGGCGTGGCGCACCATCGTCGTGCAACCTTCGTTGATGGACCCTGAGACATACATCCAGGTGGAAAGCCCTGCCACGAGATAGGGTACGTAGGCTTCGGCGCTGACCTGGAAGAGGGCGGTGAACACAAACGAAAGGCCGGCCGCGGTGAGCCCGAAACTCAACGTCAACCAGAAGGGGCCGAGGATCGTGCGTCTGTAACGGAGCAGGATATCGAGGATCGCGAAGCGGACCCAGAACCGCCAGAACAGCGCACCGCGCCACCATCCCCACGTCGTATCGGTTGCGAAGTGCGCCGTCATCGGAATATCGGCCAGGACTGCTGTGTCCGGGCTCTCACGGTGTCCAACCGAACTTGTCCATCAGTGCGCTTGGAATCCAACCGTTGGCGCGCGCCGCCTGGGCTTCGTTGAATACGCCCCTCCATTCGTCCGTCTCGCCCTTGCGAAAGTGAACCGTCCCATCGAGTTCAATTGCCGGCCGCCTGAATGCGTCTTCCGGAATGTCGAGAAAGCGGAGCACTTCGCGCACGTATGCCTCCTCGTCGGCCACCAGGTCCTCGAACAGTGCAAACTTGACCTGGAGCGTACTTGTTCGGTCCGCTTCGACCCAGTCCTCGAGCCAGCGCACAAGTTCGGGGAGCCAGTGATCAATCCCCCAGTCGAGTTGACCGGACAGGTCACGTTCGAAGAAGTCGCCGGGGAGCGTGGGGTAGATGAGAAAGCGGGTTTCCTGTTCGTTCGACCGGAACCAGTCGGTGCCGAGGAAGTGGATATAGCTCAACGTTGCCTGCCGTGGATCACGCAGCTGGACGATGATTTTTTCGAGCAAGTGCCCGAGATGGGCGACGTTGATCTGGCTGGCCGGGAAATGATCCTGGCTCACATATCCGCCCCTGACGAACTCCCGCAGGCGCGGCTGGTAGATGGTGTCATGCGGGAAGTACTGATTGCTAACGATTAACGGCCGCACGCCGAGGCCTTCGCTGAAGAGCCGGGCGAGATAGTAGGTGCCCGATTTCGGCAAGGTCGTGATCGGGACCGTGAACGGCGGACGCGCTTCGTCCCCGCCGTAGGGCACAGTGTCCGGAGCGAAAGAGCCGATGGGTACCGGTCCGGAGTGAACTTCGACATCCGTGAGAACCGCCTGGAGTTCGGTCTTGGTGTTCAGAGCCGTGTCGCGTGCCTGGATGGCCTGCGCAAGTTCCTTCTCCTGCTTCGACAATGCAGCTCTGGTCTTGTCCCGGTCCGCCGTCACTCGCTCCAGGCGGTCTTCTTGTTTGCCCAGTGTTTCCCGGGCCTGCCTCAGCGCGTCGGAGCTTTCCTTCAGCGCCTGCTCACTCTTGCCAAGGCGCTCATTCAGCTCAATTCTTTCTGCGTCGGCTTCTTCGAGCTTCTTTCGGGTTCGGTTCAGGTCCGTCTCGACATAGGAAAGGTCGCGGCGCATTTTCCGGATCTCGCGCCGCGTCTCCTTGAGTTCCGCAGCAACCTTCTCGACCTGGACGGTAAGCCGGCCGGCTTCCGCGTGTGCTGAGTCCCGCTGCTGTGCGGTTTCGTGGACCGCCTGCCCGAGCCTGTCACACTCCGAGATCAAACCGTCGCGCTCGTTCTTCAGGCTTTCGAGCTCAGTCTGGAGCTGGCGTCGTTTCCGGCCCAAGATATCCATGTCGAAACCTTTCGGTATCCGGACACGCAGGGCGCGCCGCGCAAGGCGGCTGAGCGCCTGACCGTGGGTGAGTTTGTAGCCTAGTCGGAACTGTTTGTATTTCCATGCTGTGTATCTCGCCGCGGTCGGCCAGAACACCCAGCGTCCCGCCATGAGCCTCAGGATGGTTGTGCCCCACACGGAATAGAAACTCGGTGCTCGCCGGAACGCCTCGCGAACGTCGGCAAAGTCGTCACGTTCGAGTATGGAGAGCATGGCATCGAGCACGCGTTTCAACTCGGCGGGGCTGTGCAAACCGGTCGCCGAATAGGAATCTGAACGTTGCCGGATCAGCCCCAGCGTGTCGGGAACGACACAGGCACCGTAGCGCAGCGCAAGGACGTTGAAGGCGAAGTGGTCCGAGTGCCACTGCAGGTCCTTGAAGAAATTACCGCATGCCGCAAGCTTCTGGCGGTCGGCGACAACGGTGTTTCCTGACACGGGGAAATAGCTGCGTTTCATCCGGGCCTCGACGGCCTCCGGCGGCATGTGGCGCGGCAAATCCGACAGATTGAAGATGTGTGAGACGCTGGGTTCCATGGCGAAACGCTGGATGTCGCCGGTCTCGTCGACCAGAACCGTAAGTTCCGAGAAACAAAGGCCAGCCTCGGGATGACGGCGTAATTCACGCATGGAGCGCTCGAGGAAATCCGGCAACAGCTTGTCGTCCGATGCTGCCCAGACCAGGTAGTCCGACGTCACGAGCGGAAGTACGCGCGAGATCGAGTCCTGCAGGCCGAGATTGACGCCGTTGCGAATAAGCCGAAGGTTGGGATGTGCGCGTTCATAGCGTCGGATGATCTCGACGCTGTTATCGGTCGAACCATCGTCGATCACCAGAATCTTCTCTGCCGGGAGGGTCTGTCCCACAAGGCCACCGAGAGATTCGTCGAGATAGTGCGCCTGGTTGTAGTTCGACATCACGATCGTGACAGGCGCGGATCGTGCAGGCACCTCCGGCACGGCGGGCAGGGTATCGGCCGGATTCTCCTCCAGGATCTCGTGCGCGACGGGTGTCACTGTCCCGAGGGCGCCGTCTCGTGGACGCGCATCCGCGTGTCGGAACCGTACGCGCGCAACGCCTGCTCGCCGATTTCGTCGAACTCGGGATCGCTGTGCCCGTAGAGTGCCGGAAGCCCCTGCGCCATGCACGGACCGCAAAGGTTATGGCTGCGCTGCTTTTCGCGGATCTCGGCAATGCCCATGTCCAGGTAACTGCCCAGCCGGTTCTTCGGGCTGCCGGATGAGGCACAGCAGAGGTACAAGTCCCCGCGGATGTCGATTGTCAGGAAGTCATACAGGTTGCAATCGGTCGTCTCGGTTTTTCGGGTCACGTCGAGCGCCTTGAGGGGATCCAGTGCGAGGCGGCCTATCAATTCGCGATCGGTGTCGGAAAGAGGTGCGCCGTGCTCGTTGTCGCCGGCCACGGTCAGCATTTTCTCGACCGGCATGAGATAGGCCCAGGCGCTCACGAAGCGGAAGCCGAGATCTTCGGCGAACGCGCGCATGTCCGCCTCGTCGTCCACGTTGTCGAGATACTTGTGGTAGAACACCTCGATATCGGTCGTGGCGCCCGTCGCGTCCCGCGCATCGGCAAGGCGCCGCATGTTCTGCTTCACCTTCTCGATGTCGCCGCCGCGGTGGCCCTTGACGTAGGTTTCCTGATGGAACCCCGAGAGCGAAACCCGCATCCAGTCGAGGCCGGATTGCAACAGGCGTTCCGGGTCGCGCAGTTGGTTGAGATTCGAGCTGATTGAACAGCTTAGCCCGAATGATTTGACGACCTCGATCAGCTCGGGCGCACGCGGATTGAGCAGCGGCTCCGTCCAGTTGAACAGGCCAACGCTCGAAACATTCGTTTCTGCCGTCGCCTTCTCAAGCACGGATACGAGCGTTTCCTCGTCGATCAGCCCGGACGCAAAGGCCTTGGAATCGGCCTGGTTCCAGTTGCCGACCGGGCAGGACGGGCATCGCAGGTTGCAGTGGCCGAAGACATCGACATAGAGCGTGACGGTGTCGCGCTTGTCCGGTGGTACGTACCATTTGTCTGCCGGGCCCGGGATTTTCCGCCGCGCCGGAACGGGGACCGGGCGCGGGGGTGAGCGGTCCGCCCGGGCCGGCTCTGCAAAGCCGTCCGGCGCCTTGCCGGTGCCCATCTGACGGAGAATGTCCGAAATGATCGACGCGGGGTCACCGAGCGAGGCGTCGTTCAGGAACCACTGGAGGTGCTCGGGATTGTGGTGATCGCCGCTGACGGGGTTGATGTAGATTCCGGGGAGCTTCGCGGCCGCCGCCAGGTACCCGTAGGGCTCCATGTTCCCGACGAACAGATCGGCGACTTTCGCCATGGCGAGGGATTCCAGCGGTCCGTGTCCTCGTCCCCGCAATGGCAGCACGCCGGCCCGGGCAAATGTGCCAGGCGAACGGTTTTCCCGCGTGGTCGGCTCGAGCAAAACAAACGCGACGCGCGGGTAGTCCTTTTTCACGGACTCAAGGATCGGCAGCCATTCCTCCAGGGCCGCGTCGCAAAACCCGAGTTCATCGGTATCGAGTGAAACGGCGACCAGGGTAAATTTCGGCGCGACGGTCTTGGCGTATCTGTTCACCTGCCTGACGGAATCATACGGTATCTGCGCACCCAGATAGCTCAGTCCGTCGCGCTCGAGTTCCGTGATGCTATCGATGTCGGTTTCGACCAGGTCGAAGATGGAAGCTGCCCTGTCCGCAAGCACGCGCGCCTGCTCAGACTTCGTGAGAATCAGCTGCGCCGGATCGATCTCGTCGGGCGATTCCCAGTAAAAACTCAGGTTGTTGAAATTGCCTGACGTGACCGTTTCGGCCAGCAGGTCCATGGTCGGGGTGTCCGGATCGGAAATGAGGATGTTCCCGTGCACTGCAAAGGTCTCGGGGATCTCCGTGTGATGCGTGCGCATGTGCTGCTGCCACCGGGACAGTCCGGGGCGGGCCCGGTCGAGATCGTTGCGCCCCGCCGATGCGACGAAGTTCACCCAGTCGGAGTGAACGATTTCGCGGTACTTCAGCAAAGCCGTCGTCCGGGAATAAATTCGGCGGTAGCGGGCGGAATCGAAGCGCGCGTAGGAATATCGGGCGATCAGCGACAAAAGAGTCTGGCTCGGGCTCTCCCACCAGCCGCCCCGGTGTCGAGTGAAGGCGACGCAGAAAATCAGGTGCGCAAACCTGCAAGTGCGTCGAATACCGGCGATCATCGCAGGCTCATCGCAGCCGGAATCGGGCTGGCGTTTGCATCTGCCGCCGTGCTTGACCGCGATTTCTCGAGATTGCTCTCCAGATGAGCGAGCAACAGGTCGGCCGATTCCTTTCCCCAAAGCAGGAGCTGCTTGTCGTGCGCAAAGGGATAGTGCTCGGCGCCCACGTCGATCCCCGCAAAGGGAGCGAAGAAATGTTCGATGTCGCAGATGAGGTACGGTGTGTCGGTGAACGTGGCCATGGTCGCAAATCCGCTCGACGTACCGAGAAACAGATCGGAAATCGTGAGCAGCGCCAGTTCATGGGCGAGTCCAAGTCCCTCGGCCCGCGGGATCGTCACGTTGGGAAAGTCGCTCAACTCGCGCCGCCATTCGTCGAAACCTCCCAGCTGGAGGAACTGGACGTCCGGGAACTCCTTTCCTGCCACGCCGATGAACTCGTACCACTCGTCCAGGTCGGCATCGCGGTAGATCACGGCCGGGTTCGCGGTAAGCCGGCTCTGGCGGGGGTTGATGCTGACCAGAAACTTGTCCTCATGGAATCGGGCACGATAGGCCTCGGCCCAGGCGAGGTATCCACGCGGTGGCTGGAGCTTCGGGATGAACCCGTGTTTCTCGTGAAACGCATTGATCGCGTCATGGCCGAGCGGATACGTGATCCGGCGCAGGATCTGGTCTTCGTACGCGGGCCACATCGGCGCACCCGTGTCGCGCGCCGCTTCGCGCAGCAGCGATGCCGTCATGCCGCCATCGCGCAATAGCCGGAACGAACGAAGCATGGGGGTACAAAGAAGGGCCGGCGCGAGATTCAGGAAATGCGTCTGGTAGTTCTCGGGTGTCACGAAACCCTGTGCAGAGGCCGACGGCCGTGCCGGATCAATCGCGACCGCGAGGTCGATATGCTCAACACCGGCCTCGATGGCTTGGCACGCGAAATTCACTTCCTTGGTCAGAAGGTCCCCGAGGGCATAGTGCTGGTAGCCGAAGTCGACAATGGCCAGAAACCCGTCCGCAGGCGCCACCGACTGTTGGGTGCGTTTGTAGTCCCTGAGGACGTTTCGAGCAGTGAGGAGCTTCTTCATCGGCCTTGTGCGCGCTTCTTCGGCAGCTTTCCCTGTTTATTCAAGAAGACCGTTCTGGATGATCATCTCTGCAACGGCGTTTCCGTAGAATTCCATGCCCCACAATGACGGGTGAAAGTTCGTGGGCGTGACATTCATCCGTTCGGGGCGATCAACCGGCAATTCCACATAATCCAGGGTCCGAAAGGCCTGGTGTCCTGCCATGGCTTCGAGGCTGGCCAGAAGTTCGGCTCGCTGTGTAGAGAGTTCGTATTCTTTCTGCGCCTTGACCTCTGGGTAGAAAGCGAGGTGGACCAGTCGCCAGGGGACGCCGGTCGCATTGACGCTCGCCATTGCCTCCGCAAATCCCGGAATATCGCGGTACGACCACTGTTTTAACCGGGGATTCTGGGATGGCCGGAACTGCTGTCGGGCGAAATATGTTGGATCGCGATGAACAAATCGGTTGTAGAGGTATGAATGTTCGATCGTGAACAGGTCCGGAGGTGGGCCATCCGCGGAATTGGCGTGCGCGAGCAAGTCTAGGTACTTGTCTTCGATGGCCTCGACGACCGCGTCGCGTCGGCCCTCCGTTTGCAGACACCATTCGCGTGTCGCATCACTGTGAAGCAAAAACGTGTCGGTCGAACGTTCCAGGGACGGTTC
>JAEPNS010000165.1 GCA_017643325.1 Alphaproteobacteria bacterium
TCACGTCCGCGGAAATGCTGTCCTACGAGGCGCTGGGCCTGACCGAGAAGGGTCAGGGCGAAATCGCCGTCAAGGAAGGCTGGACCTACGCCGACGGCAAGCTGCCTGTAAACCGTTCCGGCGGGCTCAAGGCGAAGGGGCATCCGCTGGGTGCGACGGGCCTGTCGATGCACGCCATTGCGTCGATGCAGCTGACGGGCACCGCCGGCGATCTGCAGCTCGACAATCCGAAGCTGGGCGCTGTGTTCAACATGGGCGGCTCGGCTGTCTCGAGCTACGTCTCCATCCTCGAGCCGCTGCGCTAGAACACGCGTCGACGGGCCGCTTCGGCAATCGAAGCGGCCCGTTTTATGTCCTTCTCCAGGAGCCAGCCATGAGCGATACCTTCAAGGCCCTCGTTCTCGAACAGTCCGATGACGATTTTTCCGCGGAGTTCCAGGATCTCCGGGCCGACGACCTTCCGGACGGCGATGTAACGGTCGCGGTCGAGTACTCCACCGTCAACTACAAGGACGGCCTTGTGATCAACGGTAATCTCGGTCGGCTGGTGCGCGAGTTTCCGCATGTCCCGGGAATTGATTTCGCCGGGACCGTCGAGAGTTCCGAGAGTGACGCCTATGCGCCGGGCGACAAGGTGGTCCTCACCGGCTGGCGTGTTGGCGAGGTTCACTGGGGCGGTCTTGCCCAGAAGGCGCGGGTCAAATCCGACTGGCTGGTTCCCTTGCCGGAAGGTCTGACGACAAGCCAGGCGATGGCTGTCGGCACGGCCGGATTCACGTCCATGCTCTGCGTGGATGCCCTCGAGGCCCACGGTCTGGTTCCGGACGGTGGCGAGGTTTTGGTCACCGGCGGCGCGGGCGGTGTCGGTAGTGTTGCCATCGCGATACTCGCCAACCTCGGTTACACCGTGGTTGCTTCCACGGGCCGCCGGTCGGAGGACGATTACCTGCGCGACCTGGGTGCCAGTGAAATTCTCGATCGCGCCGAACTCTCGGAAGCCGAACCGAAGCCGCTCGAGCGCGAACGTTGGGCCGGCTGCGTCGACACGGTGGCCGGAAAAACGCTGGCGACGGTGCTGGCACAGATGAAATATGGAGGGTCCGTCGCCGCGTGCGGTCTGGCTGGCGGGAACACGCTTGAGACGACGGTGCTGCCGTTCTTGCTGCGCGGCGTGAACGTGCTGGGCATCGATTCGGTCATGCAGCCTGCGGAAAACCGTGCGCGGATCTGGCAGCGGATCGCCGATTCGTTGCCGCTGGACAAGCTCGATGCCATGACCCGGACCGCACCTCTGTCCGACGTCCCGGACCTCGCTGCGGCAATCCTCAAGGGGCAGGTGCGTGGCCGCACCGTTATCGACGTCAACGGCTAGACGGTCGGCGGAAACGCTCTCTTAATCTTCGCCGTGCTAGACCGGCGCGATGGCGAAATACCGAACATCGCGGGCGATGCTGTCCGGCCGGATCGTGCTCACGGGCATCTGCTGCGTGCTGATCCTGTCGGCATGCGCAAATCCGTTTGCCGACGACATGCCCGGTTTCGACCAGCTCCTGTCCGGCGGCTGGCTGTCGCCGGATGAAGCGGCCGCCGCTCCGCCCGAGCCCTTGTACTGCTACGAGACGATCGCTGAAGAGGATTGTCATGATCGGCCGCTCGAAGGGGAAGGGCAGAGGCTCGTCGGATACGAGGGGCCGCCGCCGCCCTTGAGGATCGATCCCTAGTCCGGTTCTGCCGACTCGGAACAAGCATCAAACTGAGGCCGGTTCCCGCGAGGGCGGGATACGGTCAGGAATGGCCGCTCCAGTGCGGGAGCGCGTAATGGGGATTCCGGTTGCGGCACTGATGTTGGCGGCAGCGCTTTGGTTCGCTGCCGGCGCGGCGCATGCCCGGTCGGAGGCGCCCTCGGGATATACAGACACCCTGCGCTGGTACCACGAGCAGGCGAGGGCGGGAAATCCGACAGCCCAGTTTCTGCTCGCGATCAAGTATGAAACGGGAACCGACGTTCCTCGTGACCTCGCACGCGCAGCCGACCTGTACGAAAAGGCTGCGCGGCAGGGTCATGCGGATGCCCAGTTCAAGATCGCCACGTTCCTGGAGACCGGTTCGGGAGTCGCGCGCGACGATGATGCAGCGCGAACATGGTACCGCGCGGCGGCTCTCAACGGGCATGCCCCGGCGCAATTCAATCTGGGTTCGATGCTCCTGCGGCATGCGGTCGACAGCGACGCGCGGGCGGAGGGCCTGTCGTGGCTGCTGCGTTCGGCCGATGGCGGGTTGGCCCCGGCGCGCACGCTGAGCGAACGCTGGATCGCAGTCCTCCCGGAGCAGACCGTGGTACAAGCTCGTGAATTGGCGGTGATTCCGTTGACGGACGCTTCTTCCCAGCGCTAATACGCCGCGCGCAGTCGCGGGTGCGTTTGCGCTAGAGTTTCAAGGCATTGCGAATTCGAGAAATCTCCGGGGTTTCATGCGCGGCATTTTCTGGCTTTTGCTTGTGGCATTGGGATGTGCCGCTGCAGTGTTTCTCGTGCTCGGTCCGACCGACGACCCGGACGATCAGCAAGCGGCCACCGATGCCATTCAGACCGATCCGCCACCACCGCCGCCTGTCGAGCCCGTAGCTGTTCCGACGCCGGTTATACCTCCGCCTGTCGTCGAGGCGCCCGAACCGCTTCCCGCGCTGCTTGTGGACTCGTTTCCGCCCGATGCTCAGCCGAGGATGGATGACTGGCCGCGGGTCTCCGATCCGGGCGGGCATTTGGACGTCGTGGTGCTGAAGGGAAGCGGCTCGCCTGTCACCGAAGGCAATGCCTTGCGTGCGGACGAAATCATCGTTGCGCAGGGCTGGGCGGGTGACGCCGACCTCGGCATTCGGTACCTGGACGTCCTGTTTTCCATGTGCGGACGGTTTATCGGTCGAGCGCAAATCGATCGTGAACGTCCCGATGTCGCGAATGCAGTGCACCCCAATCTGCTGAAATCAGGATGGGTTGCGGAACTATATGCGGGCGATCTTCCGATTTGTGCAAACCCGGAACTTATCGCTTGGGCCGTCGTACCAGGCCGACAGGCCGCGCTCGCCGCACTCGTGGGGAAACGACGCATCGAGGTCGAGCCGCCAGTCGGCGCGCTGGCTGATCGCGTGTCGTCGCAGGTGATGGTGAACCCCTTCGACTACTGGCCCTATGAACGAGTTGGGATAAGCGTCACGGCATCCCGCGCCAACATGCGCCGATGCGGAAGCACGGACTGCGCTGTCGTCGCACAGGTCGACAGGGGCAGGTACCCGGTGGCAGTCCTGGAGCGGCGGGATGGTTGGACGCTCCTCGCATTCGAGGACCGGGTTGGCTGGCTCTTCGATGAGCTTTTCGAGACCGGCCCCTAGATTTTCGCTGCTGGTCGCCGCGCTGCTGCTGTCGGCATGCGCGGGGCCGGGGCTCGAGGATTCCGGCTGGCAACGGAGTCCGCTCGCGGTCCAGGCCCCGTACCCGGAGGGCGTTCCGCATACAGACGCCCAGGGGCGGCCGCGTTTGTCCTTCGATCCGGCCCGGTCCTTTTTTCCACTCGGGTTATATCACGGCCTCACCGGCACGTTCGGTGGCGTGACGTATTCTTTCGAGACCGCCACGGACGCAGGACACAACACCGTCGTCGCCTGGGGTGCTCTCGATACCGACTCCGTGCTTGCCGCAGCCGAGCGGGCCGGGGTCCAGGTGATCATGTCGCTTCCGACAGACGAAACGGTGCGCAAGGCGCGCGATCACCCGAATGTCCTCGGCTTCGATATCGATCATGAACCGTCGGTCGCGGAAACCGAAGCGGAGTCCCTGCTGCGCCGGGACCGCTTCCTTGTGCGACGCTCGGAAATCCGGGCGATCGATCCCGACCGGTCCGTGTTCACCGTCGATTATCCAACGGTTCGTCCGGACCGGTTCGACCTCTGGCAGCTTTGGAAAAACACCGGGGACGTGGCGTCGTTCTGGACATATCCGGTCGCCGGTGAGGACGCGGTATCGGTCGGTGGCCCCGTCGGTGTTGGAGAAACGGTCCGGTGGGCCACGGACGCGACGGCGGCGCAAAAGCCACTTTGGTTCGTCGGGCAGGCGTTCGAGTCTCCGCTGCGGGACTTCGACTGGCGCATGCCCGAGCCCCGACAACTCCGCGCGATGGCGTACGATGCCCTTGTACATGGCGCGACCGGATTGATCTGGTTTTCCCTTGATAGTTTTGTCACGCGCGCCGGTCGGGTGATCGGCATTGCGCCGGATGCGCAGGAGCAGTACAGCCTCGAGCATCCCCACATCCGCAACGGGCAGAACCTGATGCGTGCCAGCAGTAGCCAGATCGAGGGCAGTCGACGGCTCTGGCAGGCGGTGTCCCGGTTGAACCGGGAGCTTGCCGCGCACCGTGAGATATGGCTTTCACCGACGTCGAGGCTCGACTATGACGTCGAGATCCGCGGTGCAAAAACAAGCACCGATCCGTTCCGCACACACCTCAAACGCACACGCGACGGCCTGTACCTGATCGGTGTCAATGTCGATGACAGTCCGGTCGACGTGCGTATTCGTCCGCGGTTCCCGCTCGCCGCGTTGGAGCTGCGGGCCGGAGATGCGCCGCTGTCGCTCCGGGACGGCAGGATCGTCGGGACTCTGCAGGGGTTTGCTACGTTTGTCCTGAAATTCGAACAGGCGAGTTCCTGACGCATGGACATGGCTGAAGAAAAGCACCAGCCGGCCCCCCGGACGGGTGCGCGTGTGCTGGCAGTGCACGCGTTTGCTGTTTTGCTGGTCTTTGCCTTCGTAAATACGTTTGCGATCTGGCGGGCGTTTGGCGAAATTTTCGGACAGACCGCGCGCGATGCGCTGCCGTGGATCGCCATGTTCCTGCTCGCACTTGTCCTGGCGTTCGCCGTGCTCCGGAGAAAGTCTGTGGCACAGGCGTCCTGGTTCTTGCTGGCGGGCGCGATCGGTCTTGCCGCGATCGGCCTCTCCATCACCGACCCCGCATTTCCGTCCAAACGTATCCACGTGCCGCAGTATTTCATGCTGGCGGTTGTTGTCTGGGTGGCTTTGCCCGCACGACTGCGCACATGGACCACTCCCCTGTTCACGCTGTTGGCCGCTGCGCTTTACGGGGTCCACGATGAGTTCCTGCAGGGATTGCATTCGCGACGGACCTTCGGGTTGCGCGATATGACCGTGAACCTCTGCGGGGCGGCGAGCGGCACGCTGGTCATGCTCGCTTTCCTGCGCGGGACACGGGTTGAAGCAGGTGTAAACAGCACGGGCTCGTTCCCGGTGACAGCCATGGTTGCACTGGCAGCGGCAGTGGCCGGTGCAATTCTGATGGCTTGGGCGGCCACCGGCTTTCGCAATGACCTGCTTCCATATTGGACAGCGCTTCCGGTGGTGGTCGGCGGGTTTTGGCTCATGCTCGAGGCCGAGCGAATGCCGAACCCCGGTGACCAGTATGCACTTCGGGCACTGGCGGCGATCTGTACCGCATTCCTTCTCTATCCGGTTCTGACCGATGTCGCGCATCTGGATTTTGCTTAGCCTCGCCGCGGTCGCGGCCGCCGGCATCCTGACCGTGCGCGACATGGGACGCGCGGACCCGGTGAACGTCGTTGTGATCACCGTTGAAAGCTGGCGTGCCGACACGATCAGCGAGCGACGTATGCCGGCGTTGCTGGAGGCGGCCCGGCAAGGCGTGAGCTTCGACAGGCATCGTGCCGTGTCCGCCTGGACGGCCCCGAACGTGATTGCCGTTCTCACCGGACTGTCCCCGTTCGACCAGGGAGTGCATGCGCGCGGACACAGCGTCCCGGAAGAGATGCAAACGTTCACCGAGCGGCTGTCGGACACAGGCTGGCATGTCGGCGGCGTTCAGGCATTCATGCTGATCGATCTTTTCAAGAACCTCGGGTTCGAATTCGAACCTGGCACGGACCCGCTCACATGGATCGCCTCACATGCGCGCCGGGCCGACCCCTTCTTTTTCTGGTTCCATTACCTCGACAGCCACCTCCCCTACGACCCGCGCTCCGCCGACGCGATCGACGCGGCCTTTCCGACCGGCGATCCGGCGGAACGGGCGCGACGCGCGGAACTGCGCGCATTGCCGGCAATTCCGGTGGGCCAGGTCGACTTCCAGGATAAGGACAGGCCCTGGATCGAGGCCCTGTACCGGGGCGGATTCGAGGATTTCGACGAATGGTTTGCCCGGTTCTGGGCGTTTTTCGAGGCCGCCGGGCTGGACCAGAACACGATCCTGATCGTTACGGCGGACCATGGGGAAGAGCTGCTCGAACGCGGCAATGTCGGTCATGCGTCGACGACCCGGAGGGGACACTTGCACGAGGAAATCGTGCGCGTGCCCTTGTTCGTCTGGGCACCCGAACACCTTCTCCCGGTCGCGCCAGGCACGCGTGTCGACGCAATGACAGACCATCTGATGATCGTACCCACGCT
Source organism: Alphaproteobacteria bacterium (assembly GCA_017643325.1). Lineage (GTDB taxonomy): Bacteria > Pseudomonadota > Alphaproteobacteria > UBA6615 > UBA6615 > JABJAG01. Next base: position 6,477 of record JAEPNS010000165.1, read on the forward strand.
CGCGGCCATGCTTGGCTTGGAGACGCGCGGCGACTGGGAGCGGGCCGGGCTCTTCAGTGAGCCGCGGCGAACCGTGTGGGCGGGCGTGACGTCCGAGGCCGGGTTCTCCGAACCGGAGCCAGATCGTGTTTCCCGATACTTTGGCGCGATTCTGGACGGCGACACCAAGGTCCAGATCGCGATCGAGGAGGCAAGCCCTCCAGGCATCGAAGTCTGGGACCTTGCTGACGACCCGGGCGAACGGGAGCCTCTGAGCGCCGTACCGGACCGAGCCCGCACGTTGGCGGATGAGCTGGCACTTCGGCTCGCCGCCATGCGTGTGCCGGTACGTGTGGCGGACACCCGACCGGTCGTATCCGGGGCGCCGTTCCCGAACTGGGTTCACCCGAATGCCAGCCGGGCAATTCGGTACGCGGATATCGACGGACGGGCATATCTCGAATGGACAGGGGAGGCGAACGGTGCCTACGTCGTCGAGTACAGCGCCGGATCAGGTCTGCTCGCGCTTTCGGGCACGTTTGACGTTGTCGGAACACGGCATGATTTCGGCTCCGTGAGTGAGGGCTACTGGCAAACCTGGGTCGTTCCCTATGATCGGATCCGCTTTCGGGTCCGCGAGGCGGCGGATCCGGATGCCGGGAGTGACGGGCTCGAACTTGAGGTGCTGCCGTGATGGTGCGTGTGCCGTTGCTTTTCTGG
>JAEPNS010000166.1 GCA_017643325.1 Alphaproteobacteria bacterium
AGACGCCTTCGCCCAGCACGCCGTGGCCCTGGAGCGAGATGCGGTGTTCGTCGGCGCGGGTCGGGCCGGGGTTGGCGAGCTGGTGCACCGTCAGGCCGTCGTGCAGCACCATGTCTCCCGACGTGTAGCCGACGAACTGCTTGGTCGTGTCGAACCAGCGGTACTGCTCGGCTGACATGGCGTGCGGGGCCTTCGGTCCGGTGAGGAGGTCGCCCGGGACATCGGTCCAGTAGTACATCCCCGCGCCGCAGGCGGGGATCGCGACGGGCAGGGTGAGGGACAGCGTTCCCGCGATCGCGAACGGGAACTCGTGGCGTTCGTGCGGCTTGTCCATGTGCACGGTGCCGCCGAACATCAGCCCGGGCGGCACGCGCGGCTCGCCCCTGAAGATGTGGAATCCCGGGTGGCCGAGGCCGTCCGCCGGCCGCGCCGGCATGCCGGTCGCAGCTTCTATCGCAGCCGCGACTTTCGCGTAGAGATCGGCGAAATTCGCGTCGAGGAACGGGTTCGCGCGCGCCATCTCCCGGGCGTAGATCGCGGGCGGGTCGAGATAGGTCGCGGCGCCGAGTGTGTGGAACACATGCTCCTGGTTCTCCAGCGCCTTTCGCGGGGTCCAGTGCTGCGACAGCGCGGTCAGCCGCGCGCATATGTCAGCGCATTCGCCCGCATCGAGCACCGGCACCGGCGCGCCCCCGGCGAAGATGTCCCACGCGGGCGCCATCTTTCAGCCGCCGACCGTCACGTCGCGCAGGTGGGGCGGGACCTCGACGACGGCATCTGGCGTGCGCTTGAAATCCAGCAGCAGGACGGTGCGAACGGCCGGGCCCCGGTTCCAGGCCTCATGCTCCTGCGTGTCGTCGAACACGAAGGCCGAGCCGGGATGCCAGCCGCGGGTCTCCGCGCCGACGCGAAGCCCGCAGTCTTCCGCCCCGGTCAGCCCGAGGTGGAAGCGCAGCACGGCGCCGGTGTAGCCGTGGTGCGGCGTGATGTGGGTACCGGGCGCCATGCGCGAGAACCCGGCCGTCACCATGCCCGGCACGGCCTCGATCAGGGCGGCGGTGTCGGGACAGGCCGCGCAGGTCGGCGCGAGCCGCTCGCCGAACTTGTAGAAGGGAAACACCGACCAGTCGCCCGCGTAGATATCGCGCTCCGGCCAGGCCATGAAGCCGCCGTCCCCGAGCGCGTCCAGCTCCGCACGCACGTCGCGCCAGTTCTCCCGAAGGGGCGCGAGGAAGGGGTAATTCTCGATTGGCTCGAACACGGCGCGTTTGGCTAAGCTGTGGCTTTGTATGGCCTTTATGGCACGGACGGGTTGTGTCATGCATATGCCCGGGAACTGGGGAAAACGATGAACGACATTTTCCGTGCCGACGCCGTTCGAAAGCTGCGGGACCCGCAGCAGCTCGACACCGCGATCCGGCTGACCTCGCCGTCGGGGTGGATCGCGCTCGTCGCGATCGGCGTGATCATCGCCACCTTCGTCATCTGGGTCTTCGTGGGCTCCCTGCCGTTCCGCGCGAACGGGCTCGGGATCCTGCTCGTCAAGGACAGCGAGATCTTCACCCTGCCCGCACCGGTCAGCGGCCAGATCGCCGCGATCGAGGTCCAGGTCGGGGATGACGTGAAGAAGGGACAGGTGCTGGTGCGGATCGGCGTCCCGGAGACGCAGGCCCAGCTCGACGCGGCGCGCGCCAACCTCGCCTCGATCAAGGACCAGCGCGAGCGGCGCGAGACCCAGGTCGAGGTGGACATCCAGGCACGGCGGGCCATCACCGCCGACACGATCACGAGCCAGCAGCGCAAGGCCGACGACCTGCGCCAGCGACTGGGGTACCTGCAGAGCCGGCGCAACGACGAGCGGGACGAGCTGGCGCGCGGTTTCATCACCCGCGACACCTTCGAGACCACGCTCGAGGCGATCGACAGCGTCCAGCAGCAACTGCGCACGGTCGACCTCGACATTGCCGAGGCCCGGTCCGACCAGAGCGAGTTCGAGGCGAACCTGCGGCGGCAGCTCGCGGAACTCGAACAGCAGGTTCTCGAGGCCGAGAACCGGGTCAAGGTGCTCGAGACCCAGCTCGGCGTGCAGCACGAGGTGAAGGCACCCGAGGACGGCGTCGTGACCGAGGTCTCCTCCGATGTCGGCGAGATCGCGTCCGTCGGGACGCGGCTCGTGACCGTTTCCAAGCTCGGCGAGGGCATGCAGATGTTCGCCTACCTGCCGGTCGCGAAGGGCAAGCGTGTCGAGCCGGGCATGAACGTGAAGGTGACCCCGACCACCGTCGAGCGGGACATCTTCGGCTCGATCAACGCCACGGTCGTGACCGTGAGCGAGCTTCCGGCCAGCCGCGCCGAACTGCTCAACCGCCTCAACAACGAGCAGCTGGTCGAGCAGATGCTGGAGGCCGGCGCCCCGATCGAGGTGCTGGTGGACCTGAAGCCCGACCCCTCGACGCCGAGCGGGCTCGACTGGTCGTCTTCGGAAGGCCCGCCGGTCAAGATCACCCCCGGCACCACAGCACTCGCCACGGTCACCGTCCGCGAGGTGGCGCCGATCCAGCTGGTCGTGCCGATCTTCGAAACCTGGGTTTCCGGACGCTCGTAAGCATCGATGGCGTCCTCCGCTCCCACCTCGACCCGGCGTGCGCGCACGCCCACGGTTCTCCAGATGGAGGCCGTGGAGTGCGGTGCGGCGGCGCTGGGCATCATGCTCGGCTACTACGACCGCTATGTGACGCTGGAGGAACTGCGCGGGACCTGCGGCGTGTCGCGCGACGGGGCGAAGGCGTCGAAGGTCGTCCAGGCCGCGCGCTTCTACGGGATGGAGGCGAAGGGCCGGAAGCTGGAACTGGAGGAGGCGCTCCAGGAGCCGACGCCCTACATCGCCTTCTGGGGCTTCAACCATTTCCTCGTGGTCGAGGGCGTCTCCGGCGACCACGTGTTCATAAACGACCCGGCCAGCGGCCCGCGCAAGATCTCGAAGAAGGAGTTCAGCGAGAACTTCACCGGGGTCGCGCTGTCGATGTATCCCGGACCGGATTTCGAGAAGGGCGGCGAGAAGCCGAGCACGCTGCGCGCCCTATTCGACCGGGTGCGCCACTCGCGCACCGCGCTCACCTACCTGATGGCCGCGAGCCTGCTGCTCGTCGTGCCGGGGCTGCTGCTCCCGGCCTTCCTGAAGACCTTCATCGACGACGTGCTGATCCGCGGGTTCAACGACTGGGTGTTCCCGCTGGTGATCGGCATCGTGCTGGCGGGCATCCTCGACGGCGTCCTGACCTATTTCCAGCAGCGCCAGTTCCTGCGGTTGCAGACCAAGCTGGGCATCGCCACGGCGGGCGAGTTCTTCTGGCACGTACTCCGGCTGCCGGTGGGCTTCTACACCCAGCGCTATGTCGGCGACATCGCGGACCGGGTCCAGTCCTGCCACCGGCTCGCCCTGCTGCTGGCCGGCCCGCTGCCGACGAATGCCGTCAACCTGGTGACGGCGGTCTTCTTTGTCGTGGTGATGTTCTTCTACAGCGTCCCGCTGACCATCGCGGCGGTGCTGCTGACGGCGATGAACCTGTTCGTGATCCGCTTCTCGAACCGCCAGCGGCGCGACCTCAACAACGTCATGCTGAACCAGTCCGCGCAGCTTTCGGGCGCGTCGATGGCGGGGCTGCAGGCGATCGAGTCGCTCAAGGCGATGGGCACGGAGAACGACTTTTTCGTCAAATGGGCCGGCTACCAGTCCAAGACCGTCAACACGAACCAGAGCGTGGGCGCGGTCTCCACCTGGTTCGGCGCCGGGCCGAGTGTCCTCAGCCACCTGACGACCATTGCGGTGCTCGGTGGCGGCGCGTGGCTGATCATCCACGGGCAGCTGACCATCGGCGGCCTTGTCGCCTTCCAGATGCTGCTCGGCCACTTCACCGCGCCGGTGCACTCGCTGCTCGGGTTCAACGGCCAGCTCCAGACGATCCGCGGTGACCTGAACCGGCTCGACGACGTGCTGCGGCACCCCGAGGACGCGTCGCTGAAGGGCCAGGAACAGGCGAATGCGACCGTCGAGGGCCCGCAGCACAAGCTGACCGGGCATGTCGAACTGCGCAACGTGACGTTCGGCTACAACCCCGACATGAAGCTGATCGAGAATTTCAGCCTCGAGCTGACGCCCGGCAAGCGGGTGGCGCTCGTCGGCGGGTCGGGCAGTGGGAAATCGACCATCGCGAAGCTGATCCTCGGCCTGTACCAGCCGGATTCCGGGGAGGTGCTGTTCGACGGGCGGCCGCTCACCGAGGTGCCCCGGACCACCTTCACCGCGTCCGTGACCTCGGTCGACCAGGACATCTTCCTGTTCGAGGGATCGATCAACGAGAACCTGACCCTTTGGGACACGACGGTGGCGCGCGAGACCGTCGTGCGCGCGGCCAAGGATGCGCAGATCCACGACGAGATCGCCGCGCGGCCCGGCGGATATGACAGCGCGGTCGCGGAGCAGGGCAGCAACTTCAGCGGCGGGCAGCGCCAGCGCCTCGAGATCGCGCGGGCGCTGGTGCAGAACCCGAACGTCATCGTGCTCGACGAGGCGACCGCCGCGCTGGACCCCGTGACCGAGCAGCGGGTCGACGATAACCTGCGCCGGCGCGGCTGCACCTGCATCATCGTCGCCCACCGCCTGAGCACCATCCGCGACTGCGAGGAAATCATCGTGCTCGACCGCGGCCAGGTGAGCGAGCGCGGCACCCATGACGAGCTGATCGCGCTGGGCGGCCACTACGCCAAGCTGGTGGCGCTGCAATGAGCCTCGACTTCCTCCTCGGTGACGGTGGTCTGGAGGCCGCGGCCCAGTCCGCCTGGCCGGAGCCGGCGCGCACGCTCGTGACGGAACTCGGCGTGGAGGACGGGCTGAAGACCATGGGCGCCGGGGATGCGGCGCCGGGTGCGGATGACGGCCTCGCCTGGATCGTGGTCGCGGGCAGTATCGATCTGTTTTTCCTCGACAAGGTCGGTGGCGGGCGCCACCACCTGCAACGGGTGGACGCCGGCGGCGTGGCGTTCGACACCGGGCTGCATCACGCGGACGGCACTTTCATGCTGGTCCCCTCCAACGGGGCGCGGGTCGTCACGGTTCCGATCGGGACGCTCGGGTCGCTGGAGGCGCCTTCGGACGAATATGCGGACGCGCTCGCCGCGGCGTTCACCGGGTGGGTCGCCGGCCTGTCGCTGGTCGCGCTGCGACGCGACCGCCCGCCGACCCTAACCTATGTCGATCACGACGCGCCGGAAATCTCCGGGCCATCGTCCATCAAGTCGGCCGTCGCCTGGTTCCCGGCGGGCGAGGTCCATCATTCGATCTGGAAGGATGCCGTTCCCGATATCGGGAACGGCGCCACGCATGTGCCGCTCTGTCCGCTGTCATGGGCGACACCGGCCTCCGACGGGCCGGTCGCCGGCCTCTCGACCCGGGCCTGGATCGAGACACCGCAGGCCCATGCCGACCTGCTCGCCTTCCATGGCCGGATCGTCGCGACCCTGTCCGAGAAGCTGAGGGCGTCGGCGGAGCAGGAGGCCGAACGCCTCCGGCGGGTGCGAAGCCTGCGCGAGGACGAACTGGGCACGGCGCTGGGCGAGCTTGCCGCGGTGATGTTCCCGGACGCCCGGGCCCGGGTGGGCGACCCGCAGTTCCCGGTGATCGCGGCGGCGATGCAGGTCTGGCACCACCTGCAGATCGACGTGGACCTCAGCGACGCTGCCCAGCTGCGTATCCGCAACTCCGACGCGAAGCCCGATGCAATCGCGCGCGAGTCCGGTCTGCATATGCGCAAGGTCGATATCTCGGAGCCGAACTGGTGGCGCAGCGATCACGGCGCGCTTCTCGGGTTCTACGGCGAGGACGGCGACGCCTGCGCGCTGCTGCCGGGCAAGGGCGGGCGTTACGACCTGGTCGACCCGGTGCGCGGCGACGTGCGGCCGCTCGACGCCGAGCTGGCGGCGACCGTCGACGGCACGGCCTATTCCTTCAGCGAGCCGTTCCCGGCGGGCAAGGTGGACGCGAAGGCGATCTTCCGGTTCGCCCTGCGGGGCACGCGCCGCACCTCGCTGGTGGTGATGTCGATGGCGATCCTCGCCGGGCTGCTCTCGATGGTCGTGCCGCTGGTGACCGGCTGGATCATCGACCCCGTGATCCCGGATGCCGAACTCGACCAGCTCTGGATTCTCATCGCCGCGCTGATCGTTGCCGGGTTTGCGGGAATCTCCTTCGGGCTGGTGCAGGGGCTCGCCGCCATCCGCATGGAAGGCATGATGGCGAACCGCGTCCAGACCGCGGTCTGGGACCGCCTGCTGCGCCTGCCGGCCTCCTTCTTCCGCGGTTTCACTGTCGGCGACCTGGCCAACCGGGCGCAGGGCATCGACGGCATGCGCTCGCTCCTGACGGGCACGGCGCTGACGTCGCTGCTGCATGCCACCTCGGGCCTGTTCAGCCTCGGCCTGATGGTGTTCCTCGCGTGGAAGCTGTCGATCGTGGCCGTGGTCGCGGCGATCATCTACGCCGTCGTCGTGGTAACGGTCGGGCGCCGGATCCTGCACCGCAACCGCGAGACCATGGAATACACGGGGCGCATCCAGGGCATCGTCCTGCAGCTGCTCGGCGCGGTCGGCAAGCTGCGCGTGGCCGGGGCCGAGACCGGTGCCTACGCCCGCTGGGCCGGGCCGTACTCGCACCTGATGGCGCTGAGCTACGACCAGCAGCGGCTGAACATGCTGCTCATCGTCTTCAAGAACGTGTTCCACTTCCTGACGGTCGCCGCGCTGATCGGGCTGATCGCGTGGCTGAGCGGCGAGTTCTTCGCCGTGTTCGAGACGCCGAAGACCTGGGCGCAGGTCGACGCGGCGGTCCTGCACAAGGAACTGCCGACCGCGACCTTCGTCTCGTTCCACGTCGCCTACGGGCAGTTCCTGGGGGCGGTGTTCGGCATCTCCCAGACGCTCGTGAAGCTGACGAACCTGAAGCCGCTCTATGAGCGTATCCAGCCGATCTTCGAAGAGGAGATCGAGGACGACGAGGGCTTCGAGGATCCCGGCGAGCTGTCCGGCGCGCTGGAGATCGTCGACGTGCAGTTCCGCTACGCCGAAGATGCACCGCTGGTGCTGCGCGGGCTGTC
>JAEPNS010000167.1 GCA_017643325.1 Alphaproteobacteria bacterium
GCGGTCACCTCGATCCAGATCGAGGGCGTTCTGCACGAGTTCTCGTCGATCCCGGGCGTGCGCGAGGACGTCACCGACATCGTCCTGAACGTGAAGTCGATGGCGCTGCGCATGCACAGCGAGGGCCCCAAGCGCATGACGCTGACGGCCACCGGCCCGGGTGAGGTGACCGCGAGCCAGATCGACACCGGACCGGACATCGAGGTGATGGACCCCGACCATGTCCTGATGACCCTCGACCAGGGTGCACGCGTGGTCATGGAAATGATGGTCGAGTCCGGCAAGGGCTATGTCCCGGCCGCGCAGAACCGCGCCGCGGATGCGCCGATCGGCCTGATCCCGGTCGATGCGCTGTTCTCTCCGGTCCAGAAGGTCGCCTACCATGTCGGCAACGCCCGCGTCGGCGAGCGGACCGACCTCGACAAGCTGACCCTCGATATCGAGACCAACGGCGCGATCACGCCGGAAGACTCGGTTGCGCTGGCGGCCCGCATCCTGCAGGACCAGCTGCAGCTCTTCGTGAACTTCGACGAGCCGAAGGCGGACCAGCCGGTCGAGGAGATCGACGACGAGCTCGAGTTCAACCGCAACCTTCTGCGCAAGGTCGACGAGCTGGAACTCTCGGTGCGTTCGGCCAACTGCCTGAAGAACGACAACATCGTCTACATCGGCGACCTCGTGCAGAAGACCGAGGCGGAAATGCTCCGCACCCCGAACTTCGGCCGCAAGTCGCTCAACGAGATCAAGGAGGTCCTCGCGCAGATGGGCCTGCATCTCGGCATGGAAATCCCGGCCTGGCCGCCGGAAAACATCGAGGACCTCGCCAAGCGCCTCGAAGAGCCGTTCTAACGGCCTCGCAACAGGAGTAGGACCAATGCGTCACCGCAAGGGACCGCGCAAGCTCAACCGCACCAGCACCCACCGCAAGGCGATGTTCGCCAACATGGCGGCCGCGCTGGTCAAGCACGAGCAGATCGTGACCACGCTGCCGAAGGCCAAGGAGCTGCGGCGCGTCGTCGACAAGCTCGTGACCCTCGGCAAGCGGGGCGACCTGCATGCCCGTCGCCAGGCGTTAAGCGTCATCAAGGACCGTGCTTTGGTCGAGAAGCTGTTCTCGACGCTGGCCGACCGTTACGCGGAGCGCCCCGGGGGCTATACCCGCGTGCTCAAGGCGGGCTTCCGCTACGGCGATTCCGCGCCGATGGCGATCATCGAGCTCGTCGACCGCGACGAGGACGCCAAGGGCCAGGATTCGGGCCCTGTGCAGGTCGATGAAGAGATCTACGAAGAGGCCGCGGCGTAGCCGGCCGGAGACCAGGACCTACGGAGGGCCGCCCGAGGGGCGGCCTTTTTCGTTTCGGGCGATGAAACCGGCACGCGGGATCACTATTATCTAGCCATGAGACCCGTCGTTCGCATTCTCACCGGCTTCTGTGTGGCGGCCCTGCTCGCGCTGTCCGCGGGCGCGTCCGCGCAGGAACGCGCGCTGCCCGACAGCCGCGACGAGGTCATGTTGTCTTTCGCGCCGCTGGTCAAGCGCGCAAGCCCGGCCGTGGTCAACATCTTCACCCAGAAGGAGGTCCAGCGGCGCGGTCCGGCTTCGCCGCTGTTCAACGACCCGTTTTTCCGGCGTTTTTTCGGAGACGCGTTCGACGATATCCGGCCGCGCCAGCGCCGCGAGAACTCGCTCGGCTCGGGTGTGATCGTCGGCGCCGACGGCGTGATCGTGACCAACTACCACGTGATCGAGGGTGCGGACACCATCCGGGTGGTCCTCTCGGACCGGCGGGAGTACGACGCCGACATCCTGCTGGAGGACCAGCGCACGGACCTTGCGATCCTTCGCGTCGATGCCGGCGGCGAGGAACTTCCCTATATCGCTCTTGGCGACAGCGACGAACTTGAGGTGGGTGACCTGGTGCTCGCCATCGGCAACCCGTTCGGCGTCGGCCAGACAGTGACGAGCGGGATCGTCTCGGGCCTTGCGCGCACCCAGGTCGGGATCACCGACTTCAATTTCTTCATCCAGACCGATGCGGCCATCAACCCCGGCAACTCCGGCGGCGCCCTGTTGCGGATGGACGGCAAGCTCGCCGGGATCAACACCGCGATCTTCTCACGCAGCGGCGGCAGCCAGGGCATCGGGTTCGCGATCCCGGCCAACATGGTCCGCACGGTGATCGCGGGCGCCACTTCCGGCGATGCCCTTCGCAGGGCATGGCTCGGTGCGCGGGCGAACACCGTGACGCCGGATATCGCGGATGCCATCGGCCTCGCGCGGCCGGACGGGGTGATCCTGGCCGAGATCCATCCGGATGGCCCGGCACGCAAGGCCGGACTGCGCGAGGGCGACATCATCGTCGCCGTCGAGGACCAGCCGGTCTTCGATGAGGAGGCGCTGCGGTTCCGGATCGCCACCGGGGTTGTCGGGGAGACCGCGCAGCTGTCGATCCGCCGCCCGGACCGGACCCTTGTGGTGGAGCTTCCGCTTGAGCACCCGCCGGAGCGGCCGGCGCGAAACGAGATGCAGTTGCGTGGCGCTCACCCACTGGCCGGGGCCACCGTGGCGAACCTGTCGCCCGCGCTGGCCGAGGAAATGGGACGCGACCATTTCGACCGTGGCGTGGTCGTGCGGGCGATCGCGGCGCGCAGCCCGGCAAACCGGCTCGACTTCCGCGTCGGCGACATCGTGGTCGAGATCAATGACGCGAAGATCGACCGGGTGCGCGCCCTCCGCGACGCGGTGGCGGAACGCCGCGCACGCTGGGACGTAACGGTCGAGCGCGACGGCCGGTTGCTGTCCCTGTCGATCTCCGGATAGCCGCGATGTCGCAACAGTCCGAAATGTTCGCCAGCCAGGCGCCGCGGCCCCTGGCGGACCGGCTTCGTCCCGAAACGCTGGCCGACGTTGTCGGCCAGGATCATCTGCTCGGCCCTGAAGGCCCTGTGGGCCGGATGATCGCCAGCGGCCGCCTGGCGAGCATGGTTCTCTGGGGCCCGCCGGGATGCGGCAAGACCACCATCGCACGTCTGCTGGCGCTCGAGACCGACCTTGAGTTCGAGCCGCTGTCGGCGGTGTTTTCCGGCGTCGCCGACCTTCGCAAGGTGTTTGAGCGTGCCAGGGCGCGCCGGGCCAGCGGACAGGGCACGCCGCTGCCCCTCGCCGCACCCCACCGGTTCCACCGCGCACAGCAGGCCGGCTTCCGGCCCTCCGTGGAGGACGGCACGGTCACGCTGGTCGGGGCGACAACCGAGAACCCGTCCTTCGAGATCAACGCCGCGCTCCTCTCTCGCGCCCAGGTGTTTGTGCTCAACCGTCTCGACGAGGCTGCGCTGGAAGAGCTTTTGGCGCGCGCGGAGGAGCTGATGGCCAGGGCCTTGCCCGTCGATGACGATGCGCGGCGTGCGCTGAAGGCCATGGCCGACGGCGACGGGCGATACCTCCTGAACCTCGCGGAGGAGTTGTTCGCGCTGGATGTCGAGGGTGTGCTCGACACGGCGGCGCTCGTCGAGACGGTGCAGAAGCGCGCGCCCCTCTACGACAAGAGCCAGGAGGGCCACTACAACCTGATCAGCGCTTTGCACAAGTCGCTGCGCGGCTCGGACGTCGATGCGTCGCTGTACTGGCTGGCGCGCATGCTCGCGGGCGGGGAAGACCCGCGCTTCATTGCCCGGCGGCTGGCCCGCGCGGCGGTCGAGGATATCGGCCTTGCCGATCCCGACGCGCTGCCCCAGGCGCTCGCGGCCTGGGAGGCCTACGAGCGGATCGGCTCGCCCGAGGGCGAGCTCGCTCTGGCACAGTGCACGATCTATCTCGCCAGCGCGCCGAAATCCAATGCCGCCTACAAGGCGTTCGGGTCGGCCATGCGTACGGCGAAGGATACCGGCTCGCTCGCGCCGCCGAACCATATCCTGAACGCGCCGACCAGTCTGATGAAGGAGATCGGGCGCGGTGCCGGATATGCCTACGACCATGACGCCGAGGACGGATTCTCCGGGCAGGACTATTTCCCCGAATCGATGGGGCGCGAAACCTTCTATCGGCCTGTCGAGCGCGGCTTCGAGCGCGAGATCGGCAAACGCCTTGAGTACTGGGCGCGGCTGCGCGGCGAACGGCAGGCCGGGGGAGACGACGCATGAACATGGTGCTCGCGATTGCCGCCGGCGGGGCCTTGGGCGCGGTGGGCCGGCATTTCGTCAATGTCGCCATGGGATCGTGGCTCGGCTCGGGATTCCCGTGGGGCACGCTGACGGTCAACATCGTCGGATCGCTGGGCATGGGCGTGCTGATCCACATGCTCGCCGTGTCCTGGACCGTCGCTCCGGAGATGCGTGCACTGCTGACGGTCGGGTTTCTTGGCGCGTTCACCACTTTTTCGACATTCTCGCTCGACGTCGTGACGCTCCATGAGCGCGGCGAGACGGCGATTGCAGCGGCCTATGTGCTGGCCTCCGTCATCCTCTCGGTCGGTGCGCTGCTCGTCGGGCTGCGGCTTGCCCGGGTCTTCACGGCATGACCGGAGCGCCGGAGCAGGGCGTGCGGCATGTGGAGGTCGCGCCGGACGATGACGGGGTCCGCGTCGACCGCTGGTTCAAGCGCCACTTCCCGGACGTGCCCTACGGACAGCTCGCCAAGTGGTTGCGGACCGGACAGGTGCGCGTCGACGGCAGCCGCGCGAAGCCGGGCGGACGCCTGTCGGCCGGACAGCAGTTGCGCCTGCCGCCGATGTCGCCGGCGGCCGAACCGCGCACCCGGACCGCGAAACCGGTCGACGATGCGGCCGCTGCCGAGCTTCGGGAGAGAGTCCTTTACCGTGACGATCACCTGATCGCGATCAACAAGCCGGCCGGGCTTGCGGTGCAGGGCGGCACCCGGACCACGCGCCATCTCGACGGGATGCTCGATGCCCTGCGGTTCGATGCGCCCGACCGTCCGCGCCTCGTGCACCGGCTGGACAAGGATACCAGCGGGCTGTTGATCCTTGCGCGGACCCGCCAGGCGGCGCGCGCCCTGAGCGTCGAGTTCCAGGGACGGACGATGGAGAAGGTCTACTGGGCGCTCGTCCTGGGCGTTCCGGATATCGCGGCCGGCACGATCGACATGCCGCTGTCCAAGCAGGGTGAGCCGGGCGGCGAACGGATGGGGCATTCACACGATGGCCAGGACGCGGAGACGGACTACCGGATCCTGGAGCAGGCGGCGCAGCGGCTGGCCTGGCTGGAGTTGCGGCCGCGCACCGGCCGGACCCACCAACTGCGCGCCCATTGCGCGGCGATGGGCAACCCGATCCTGGGAGACGGGAAGTATGGCGGGCGGGACAGCTTCCTGCCGGGCCTGCCGAAGCGCCTCCACCTCCACGCACGTGCTCTGACGCTCTCGCATCCGGACACCGGTGCCCGGCTCGAACTGACCGCGCCGCTCGATCCGGAACTGGCGGAAAGCTGGAAAAAGGTCGGATTTGCCTCCGAAATGGCTTGAATAAAGGCAATTTCATGACGAATCGCCGGATCAACCGGGCCCCGATTCGAACCGTCGCCGCCGATGCGCTACACCCGATACATTGAATTTGAAGTGAACGCTTGGCCCGCGCGTTCCGTATTCAGGAAGTCCGAACCTTCATGGTGAATTTCATGCGTCTCAAGACCGTCCTCAAGATCGCCGGTGTTCTGGTCGTCGCCCTCGTGGTGGCGGCGGTCGCCTATGTGCTGAATCTCGATCCCAATGATCACAAGGACCGTATCGCGGAGATGGTCAAGGACGCGACCGGCCGTGACATCGCGTTCGATGGCCAGATCGACCTCGACATCGGCACGACGACCCACCTTGTCGTGCGCGATGTCCGCTTCTCCAACGCCGAGTGGGGTACGAAGCCCGATATGGCCACGGTCGGCCTGGCCGAGGTCGATATCCGGCTGTTGCCGCTTCTGACCGGGACCGTCGATATCGAACGCCTCGTCGTGCGCGACGCGGAGGTGCTGATCGAGACCGACGCCGACGGCCGGAGCAATCTGGATTTCCAGACCGGTGACGAGCCGGCCGAGCCGCGCGAGGCACCCGAGGGCGGCGCCGATATCGGCCTGGCCCAGCTCCGGATCGAGAATGTGACCGTAACGAACAGGGACGGCGCCACCGGAAAGACCATGGTCGCCCAGCTCGACCGCGCGGTCGCGGTTCCCGAGAATCCCGGCGATCCGCTGGATGTCGACATCAACGGTCAGATCAGGCTTGAGAAAAACGTGGCGTCAATCCTGCTCGTCGGCAAGGTGGGCACATCCGAGGCGATCCTGTCCGGCAGCGAACCCGTGCCGGTCAACATCGCGGGCGAGGTGCTCGGGTATACGGTCTCGATCGATGGCGGCGTGCGCCAGCCGGAGAATCCCGAGGGGATCGACATCGACATCGCCATCAATGGCGATGGCCTGCGCACGATCCAGCCGTTCGTATCGACGCCGCTGCCCAAGCTCGGGCCGGTCGAGATCAGTGCCCATGTGACGGGGCGCACCGAAACGCCGGTTATAGAGAACATCCGGATCGCCGCGGCGAAAATCCTGATCACCGGCCAGGCGGACATCGATACCAACCGCGGTTCCGCGACCTACAACCTCAAGATGGCGCTGAACGGCCAGGACCTGGCCCTCGTCTCGCCCTATGTCGGCATGCCGCTCGAGCGGCTCGGCCCGCTCAACGGCAACGTCAACATCGTGGGTGACCTCGATACCCTCCGGCTGGAGCCGAATGCGGTCACGGCCGACCGCAGCAAGCTCTCGGGGTCGATCACGGCCGACCTGACCCGCGAACCGCCGGCGGTCACATATGACATCACCCTGACGGCGGACGGGCAGACACTGGAGATTGTCGAGCCGTTCGTCGGAACAGAGATGCCGGACCTGGGTCCGATCACGGGCACGGTTCGCGCGGTCGGCGACGACAACAAGGCCCGTGTCGAGATCACGAACGTGGCGGCGGACAGAAGCACGCTTTCCGGACAGGTCTCGGCCACGAACATCCGCAAGTCCCCCGCGGTCGAGTACGACGTCCGCCTGAAGGCGGATGCGCAGTCGCTCGAAATCCTGCGTCCCTATGTCGGCGGTGACATCGCGGACCTCGGCACGGTGCAGGGCGGTGTCCAGGCCAAGGGCAACCTCAA
>JAEPNS010000168.1 GCA_017643325.1 Alphaproteobacteria bacterium
TCACGGCACACGCGTTGTGGTGATGTACCCAGAACGGGTGGGGTACTTCGAAGGGACACCAGATAGGAGACTCACATGAAGACCCTCAGCAAACCGACAGCAACCTCGCTTTTTGTCGGCGGCGTGATCGCCATCGGCATCTCCGTTGCACCGCCGCAGATCGACCGGGCCGAGGCGGCCGAGGAAGGCCAGACCACGAATTCTGTCATCGGCGCGCGCGCAAGCGGCGGCGCCATGGGTGACGGAGATGCGACCACAGGCACCAGGAAGGTCGAGAACTCCGGTGTCGGTGCGGTTCCTGAAACGCGCACGACGGCGGATGCGAACGCAGACGTCGACGTGGAAGGCCACACGACCATGCGTTCCATGAGCGGTGGCGCCATCGGCGACGGCGATGCGGCCACGGGCACCAATGCCGCCACCTCGACGACGGTCGGTGCCGGTTCGATGGGTGCCGATGCCGACGTGAATGCGGGAAGCAGCATGTCCGTGACGAGCGATCCGGCTAAGATATCCACGGAGACCACCGTGGAGGGTGGTGCGAGCGCTCGCTAGTACCAGCCATCGCAAGCTGAAACAGGCGGGGGCCATTCGGCTCCCGCCTGTTTCATTGTGTCGAAGGGGTTCAGGTCTCCGCTTCGTCTTCGGCCTTACGGCAGACCGCCTCGATCTTGTTGCCGTCGGGATCGAGGACGAAGGCTCCATAGTAGGTGGGGATGTATTCCGGCCGCAGTCCGGGGGCGCCCGCGTCCGTCCCGCCATTTGCCATGGCAGCCCCGTAGAACGCCCGCACGGTGGCGCGGTCGTCCGCGATCAGCGCGAAATGTGCGCCGTTGTTCGGCGCGACGACGCCGTCCTTGTCGATGGGTTCGCTGACCCACAGCCATTGCCGCCCGCTTCCGTTTCCGAAGGCGACGGCAAACCCCTTGTCCATGACGACCTCGAGCCCCAGCGCGCCGAGCGCCGCACGGTAGAAGGGCATGGCGCGTTCGATGTCGTTCACGCCGATGGAGACATGGTCGAAGATTGCCGAGAAATCGCGGCTGTCGAATGCGTCCCTGTTGAGCGTCCTGTCGGTCATCTGATCACCTGCCTTCAGCCCTCGTTGCGGACCATGCGGCGGAGCATCGAGAGGGCTGTCTGCACGGTCGCATCGCGGACGGCCGCGCGGTCGCCGGGAAAAACCTGGTGGTGGTCGACCGTTGGGCGGCCGCGCCCGGCGCTTGCGAAATGCACGAGCCCGACGGGCTTGTCCTTCGTGCCGCCGCCCGGCCCCGCGACGCCCGTCACGGCGATCGAGATGTCGGCAAGGGAGTGCCGCAGTGCGCCTTCCGCCATGGCGACGGCGACCTGCTGGCTGACCGCGCCATGCAGGTTGATCGACATCTTCGGCACGTCGAGCATCTCGCTCTTGGCCTCGTTGGAATAGGTCACGAAGCCGCGCTCGACCACGTCTGAGGATCCGGCGATTTCCGTCAGGCACCCGGCGATCAATCCACCGGTGCAGGATTCAGCCGTCGCGATCTTGAGCCTGGCGCGGCGGCAAAGCTCGAGCAGCTCGGCCGCGTCGGTCAGCAGTTGCGTGTCGAACATGGGACTCAGGTTCCGAACAAGGTGGGAAGCGTACCGGCCGTACCGAGCCATACGCCGATCAGCCAGGTGAGGAGGCCGGCATAGACCCCTGCGCCGAGGTCGTCCGCCATGATGCCGACGCCGCCGGGAAATTTTTCCATCTTCTTGAGCGGCCAAGGCTTGGTGATGTCCAGGAAGCGGAAGAGGATGAACGCCACGGGATAGAAGCGCCAGTCGAGGGCGACTGGCAGGATCGCAAGCCACTGGCCCGCGACCTCGTCGATGACGACCCGTTGCGGGTCTTCCATGCGGTGGAACGCGGCGAGCTTGCCGGATGCCCATACGCCGGCGAAGAACGCGACCAGGACGCCTGCGGCGAGAAGGAACTGTCCGCCCAGGACAACCAGCACGACGGCGCAGGGCAGGGCAGCGAGAGACCCCCAGGTGCCCGGCGCGCCGGGCAGGTCGCCGGCACCGAACCACGTCGCAATCAGACGCGCGAGGTGCGGCTCCTCGTTGCTCTCGGGCGTGACAGGATTGTTCATTGGATCGGCAGCTCCACGGTCACGGTTGCCTGAGCCGCGATGCCTTCGCGCCTGCCCGTGAAGCCGAGGGCCTCGGTGGTCGTCGCCTTGATCGATACCCGGCCGGCATCGACATCGAGTATCGCGGAAATCCGGCTTTGCATGGCAGCGCGATGCGGGCCGATCCTGGGTGCCTCGCAGATCAGGGTCAGGTCCGCGTGGAGCAGGTCGCCGTCGCGTGCGCGCAGACGGTCCATGGCGTGAGCCAGGAACCGTGCTGAGTCCGCGTCGCGCCATTGCGGATCGGTTGGCGGGAAGTGGGACCCGATATCACCGTCCGCCAGCGCGCCCAGCAGGGCGTCGGTAAGCGCGTGCAGCGCGACATCGGCATCGGAATGACCGGCCAGTCCGTGGGTGTGCGAGATATCGATCCCGCCGAGTCGCACACAGTCTCCCGGCCCGAACCGGTGCACGTCGAAACCGCTTCCGACCCGGATGCCGGACGGCCTGCGGGCCAGGATGCGGGCTGCCCGTTCAAGGTCAGCGTCGCGGGTGATCTTCATGTTGTCTTCCTCGCCCGCCACGAGCGCCAGGTGCAATCCTGTCGCTTCGGCCACCGCGGCATCGTCGGTCATGTCGCGGCCCGTCATGCGCTGGTGTGCGTCCCGGATTTCGACGTAACGGAAACCTTGCGGCGTCTGGGCACGGACGATGTTGTCGCGCGGCACGGTCTCGGCGATCCGTCCATCCTGCGCCCTCTTGAGGGTATCCGGCACATCGATTGCGGGAATGGCACCGGGAGCGTCCGAAAGCGCGTCGATCACGCGCGTGATCGTGTCCGGCGATACGAGTGGACGCGCGCCGTCGTGGATCAGCACCTGCGCCGGTGTGTCGTTCGCGAGCGCCTCCAGCCCGAGGCGGACCGAATCCTGGCGCGTCTCGCCGCCGGTGACCGGTGGAGGCAGATCCAGTCCGGCGGTGGCGCGGGTGTAGTCGTCGGCGTCGTCCGGATGAATCACCACGCGGACCTTTGCAACGGCGGGATGGGTTGTGAATGCATCGATGGCACGACGCAGGACCGGCTTGCCGCACAGGTCCCGGTACTGCTTCGGGACGGTCCCGGACATGCGCCGGCCCCGGCCGGCTGCGACCAACAATGCAACGGTATCGCCCACGCGCCATCCTCGCCGGCTCGAAGAGGGCGGAACGTTAGTCGCACGCGCGCGCATTGCCAAGGCGGGCCGGGTGTCCGGGGGCCGTTCGGAAAGTGACCCGGCGCACCGTCACGCCTATATTGCGGCGATGGCCGGTTCGATCCCATTGGGCGTTGCCGCTCTGCTCACGCTGTTGCCGGCGGCACTGCTGCCGTCGCGTTTCGGCGCGCGGGGGCATAGCGGGCTGTTCTGGCTCCTGATCGGTGTGGCGACGGTGGGTCCCCTGGCGCTGGAAATCGCCGCGCGGGGAGGTGTCTGGCGCACCGGCTTCAGCGCGACGCTGTGGACCATCGTGGGCGCGACGATGCTCGTCTACGCGCTCATCTGCCTCGTTTCGCAGCCCGCGCGGGGCTTGCGCGTGTTCCTGCTGCCCTATCTCGTTGCGCTCGCGGTGATCGCGCTGTTGTGGTCGTCGGTTCCCGGCGCGCCGCTGCCGGCATCGGCGATGACCGCATGGCTGCAGGTGCACATCGGGGTGTCGGTCGCGACCTACGCGCTTATCACGATTTCCGCGGCGGCGGCCGCTGCCGTCTGGCTGAAGGAGCGTGCGCTGCGACGTCATGCGGTGCCGGACTGGATCGACGCCGTGCCGTCGGTCGCGGAGGGCGAACGGCTTCAGCACCGGCTTCTGCTGGCGGCAGAAGTAGTCCTAGGTGTCGGACTTCTGACCGGTGTCGCCACCGGTGTCGTTGTCGGTGCTGACGGCGTCGCGCTCGACCACAAGACCATCCTGTCGGTCGCTGCCTTCGCGGTGATCGGCATCCTGCTGCTGCTGCAAAGGGGCAGCGGTCTTCGCGGCCGGCATGCGGCGCGGTTCGTGCTGATCGCCTACCTGCTGATCACGCTGGCCTTTCCCGGTGTCAAATTCGTGACGGACGTGTTGCTGACGTAATGTCATTGGGTCTTGTTGCGCCGCACAAAATGCCCTAAACTGCACAAATCGTGTTCATCGTCTATTTGTGCCCAAAACTTAATCAATAATGATAACCGATCTTTCGACGCCAATGGACATTGGTCCGGTGCGTATTCGCAACCGGGTCATCCTTGCGCCCATGTCCGGGGTAAGCGATCTGCCGTTCCGGCGGCTCGCGCTGCGGTTCGGTGCCGGTCTTGTGGTGTCAGAGATGGTGGCCAGCCGCGAAATGCTTCGCGAAAGCCGCCAGTCGGCGCGCCGGATGATGTTCGATGGGGGGAGCGGGCCCGTCAGTATCCAGCTTGCGGGGACCGAGCCGGAGGTGATGGCGGATGCCGCCCGCTTTGCGGTGGACCGTGGCGCCGACCTCGTCGATATCAATTTCGGCTGTCCCGCGAAGAAGGTCGTGAAGAAAGCGACCGGATCCGCCCTGATGCGCGACGTGCCGCTGGCGACCGACATCATGCGCGCGGTTGTCGAGGCGGTGGACGTGCCGGTCAGCGTGAAGATGCGCACCGGCTGGGACGACGGCAGCCGAAATGCGGTCGAGTTTGCGCGGATTGCGGAGGATCTCGGTGTCCGAATGATCACCGTCCACGGGCGGACGCGCTGCCAGTTCTACACCGGTCGGGCCGACTGGGACTTCATTGCCCGCGTAAAGGATGCCGTCTCGGTTCCCCTGATTGCGAACGGCGATATCGCATCCGCGGCGGATGCGGAAGCCTGCCTCGCCGCGTCGGGCGCGGACGCGGTAATGATCGGCCGCGCGGCCCAGGGCCGGCCATGGCTGCCGGGCGGCGTGGCCCACTATTTTCGGACCGGAACTGTCCGCCCTGAACCCGAACTGGCCGAACGCTGGACGATCATGCGCGAGCATCTCGACGCCATGATGAGCCTCTACGGGACAAACACGGGCATCCGCAACGCGCGCAAGCATATCGGCTGGTATCTCGCGGGGGTCTCGGGCGCGGCCGAATTCCGCAATATCGTGAACAACACGCTCGATCCGGACGTGATCTTCGGCGAGTTGCGCCGGTTTCGGGACATGAACCTGTCGATCGGAGGTGCGTGATGTCGATGACGGGAAACCAGGCCGAGAAAACAGTCGGCGCAGTCGATATCGATGCGGATTCGGTGCTGAACCTTCTGGCCGACGCGGTGCTGGCCGTCGGTGAGGGACATGAAATCCGTTACGTGAACTACTCGGCCGAGCAGTTCTTCGGGATGGGTGCGCACGGCCTCGTCGGGCATTCGCTTGCGGAATTCATAACGCCCGATAACCCCCTGTTTTATATGCTCGAAAAGTGCCGTGAACTGGGCGCCAGCTACGCCGAGCGCGGCGTCCGCCTGGACGGGCCGCGCATGGAAGAACGCGTCGTGTCGGTGCAGGCACAGCCATGGTTCGACAGTTCGGGGATCGTCGTCCTGAGCCTCCACGAACAGTCCCTGGCCGAACATATCGACCGCCAGCTCGTGCATCGCGGCGCGGCGCGCTCGGTGACGGCCATGGCATCGATGCTCGCCCACGAGGTCAAGAACCCGCTATCCGGCATCCGCGGTGCGGCGCAGCTCCTGGAAGACGGTGTCGATGATGCCGGCCGCGAACTGACCGAGCTGATTTGCGACGAGGCCGACCGGATCGTGTCGCTGGTCAACCGCATGGAGGCGTTTTCGGACGAACGGCTCCCGGACCGCGGCGCCGTCAACATCCACGAGGTGCTCGACCGCGTCCAGAAGGTCGCCGAGAGCGGATTCGGACGCGCGGTGAGGTTCACGCTCGCCTTCGATCCCTCGATCCCGATGGTGCTCGGCAACCGCGACCAGCTGATCCAGGTGTTTCTCAATCTCGTGAAGAACGCCGTCGAGGCGGTTCCGGCGAACGGCGGAGAGATCCGCTTGGAAACGCGCTACCGCCACGGATTGCGGCTTTCGCTGCCCGGCACCGGCGAACGCGTCGACCTGCCGATCGAGATATCGGTGCGCGACAACGGCCCGGGTGTCCCGTCCGACGTACAGCCCTACCTGTTCGATCCCTTCGTCACCACCAAGAAGAACGGGTCCGGGCTGGGGCTCGCGCTTGTCGCGAAGCTGGTCGGTGACCATGGCGGTGTGATCGACCTCGAGAGCGACGAGAACGGCACGGTCTTCAAGGTCATGCTTCCGGTCGACGACACCGGGCTCGGCGAAACCACGGAGGACGCGGCAACATGAGCGGCGCGACGATTTTGGTGGCGGACGACGACCGGGGAATCCGGACCGTCCTCAGCCAGGCGCTGGGCCGGATCGGCCACGACGTGCGGACCACCGGGACAGCGGCGAACCTCTGGCGCTGGATTTCCGACGGTGAGGGTGACCTCGTGATCACCGACGTGGTGATGCCGGACGAGAACGGCCTCGACCTGATCCCGCGCATCCGAAAGATCCGCCCCGACCTGCGGATCATCGTCATGAGTGCCCAGAATACGCTTCTGACGGCCGTTCGCGCGACCGAGCGCGGCGCGTTCGAGTACCTCCCGAAACCCTTCGACCTCAAGGAGGTCGTGGAGGTCGTGCAGCGCGCACTGGCCGAACGCGAGGCCGTGCGTGACGCGGCGCCGCCGATCGCCACCGAGGAGGAGGAAGACCTCCCGCTCATCGGCCGGTCGCCGGCCATGCAGGATATCTACAGGGTGCTCGCGCGGCTGATGAACACGGACCTGACGGTGATGATCACCGGCGAGTCCGGCACGGGCAAGGAACTGGTCGCCCGCGCGTTGCACGATTACGGCAAGCGCCGGTTCGGCCCCTTCGTTGCAATCAACATGGCGGCGATCCCGCGCGAACTGATCGAGAGCGAACTGTTCGGCCACGAGAAGGGCGCGTTTACGGGCGCGACGAACCGTTATGCGGGCCGCTTCGAACAGGCCGAGGGCGGGACCCT
>JAEPNS010000169.1 GCA_017643325.1 Alphaproteobacteria bacterium
TGCGAGGCGACAACGCGCTCGCAGCAGCTAGTCTGCTTCGTCGCGTTCGCGAGACCTGTGGCTGTCACCCGTTTGGTGCACCGCAAGCGGTTCGGTGAATGTCAGCGTGCGGTAGGGGAACGGGATCTCGATTCCTGCATCGTCGAGGGCGCGTTTCACCGCCGCGACCACCTGGTCACGCGACTCGCGGATTTCGCGCGGTTTCGAGCCCGTCCACCACGTCACCTCGAAATCGATGCTGCTCGCCCCGAAGGCCTGCGCGAAGATCTGGACGGGCTCGTCCTGCCTGACGCTCTCGACACCCTCGACCGCCTTGCAGATCACCTCTCGCGCCGCGTCGACATCCTCGCCATATCCCACACCGCACATCACGGTCGTGCGCCGGACATCCCGGTCCGTTCGCACGGTCACCGGTTCCTTGAACAGCATCGCGTTGGGCAGCACGACCCGCTGGCCGTCGGACTGGCGGATATGGGTGTCGCGGATCGTGACCTCCTCGACCACCCCCTCGAAATCGTCGCATTCGATGAAGTCGTTCAGCCTGAACGGCTCACGGAAGAGAATGAGGATGCCTGCGACGAAGTTCTCGAAAATGTCCTTGAACGCGAAGCCGATCGCAATCGATCCGAGTCCGACCGCGGTGACGATCTTCGCCGGCGTGAGCGAGGGGAACGCGATCGTCGCGGCCACCAGGATGCCGCCAATCCAGACCAGGGTCGAGAAGAGCTTCTGCAACACGTCCGCGAGCGAGCGCCGCATGTCTGAACGCCCGAGGGCCCGACGCAGGAGACGGCCGCCGAAGCGCGCGATCGCCCAGGTTAGGACCAGCGCAATGATCGCAGCCACGATCTGTGGCGTGCTCGAAATCAGGGATTCAAGGAATCCTCGGACGGTATCCTGGATGATCTGGACGGGTTCCATCTTTTCTCCTCCCCGGCCGGGGCCCGCGGCGGTCGATCAGAAGCCGACCCGCAACCTGTTCTCGACCCTCGCGGCACCGGCTTCGCGCGCAAGGTCGTCGGCGAGGTTCAGGGCACGCAACGTCTTGACGGTGCCTGTTAGTTCCACCACGCCACGGTCCACACGGACCGTGATCGCATCTTCGTCAATGGAGGGATTCCAGAACAGGGCTTCCCGCACGGCTTCCGCCAGCCGCCTGTCCGCGTCCGCGGAAGCCGCCGCCTGGACCGTGATCAGATTGCTGACATCGCGGACACCGAGCACGCGGTCGGTCACCTGTTCGGCACGCGCACGGTACGGCCGGTCGGGGACCGAGCCCGTCAGGGTGACCACGCCGTTTTCTGCGGACGCGGCGACGGGATGAAGCTTGAATGCGGCGTCGTTCGCAAGCGCGACAGCCACACTCGCTGCAAGTTCGGAGTCGGGAGGCGAGCGCTCCGGTTCCACCGTTATGAAGGTATCGACCTGCCGCACGCCGACGGTGTTGCGCGCGATCTCGAACACCCGCGTTTGCTGCCGGGGGGTGTCGACGCGTCCCGCGAGCGCGACATTTCCGTCATCGACGCTGGGCACGATATTCAGGCGCCCGAGCGCCGGATCCGCTGCAATGGCGGCGCGGATAGCGAGCGCGATATCCGTATCTGACGGCCTGAACGGTCGCTCGCGAAGTTCCTGCGGGTATCCGGCCGGGGAGACCCGCAACGCCGAGATGTCCACCATATCGACGCCCGGCACCCCGGACGCGAGTTTGGAGGCGCGCGTCCGTATCCACGGACTGAAGACCGAACCCTCCAGAGCCACGACCGCGTCGCTCACACTGACGTCGATGGGTGCATCGGTCGTCCAGATGTCCCACGCGAGGCGCGCAGCCACGGCATCCGCGATTGCCGGATCCGGGAGTTCCGGACCGTCCTCGACCTCCACAGCGGGTTCGATCCTCTCGATTCCGGGCACGCTGCGCAGGAGCTGCAGAGCCAGCTGAAACTCGATCGCCGTGCGCGCGGTGCCGCTCAGACTGGCAATGCCGTCATCGACCGCCACGCTCATACCCGACGCGCCGGACCCGAGTTCGCCGCGCAGAATCTCGTTGGCCTCTCGCGAAACGTCGTCTTCGTCGCGCGCCGGGGGCACCACCTTGATATCATTCACGACCGCCCTGACCCCGGCGACGCGTTCGGTAAGTTCGCCGGCGCGGTCACGTGCCGCGAGATCTCCCGAAATCCCATCCAGCCGCACCACGGCCCCCTCGACGCTCACGCGGATCGGCAGGTCGAACGTCGCCGCGTCGCGCGCGAGCAGGCGCTCCACAGCCCCCGCAATCCGGCTCGCGGTCCGCGTGTCGGCCTGAAGAGCCCCTCCTGCTCCGACCGCCAGCAGCGCAAACACCGCTGCCGCCGCCAGGGCACGTGTGATCGAGGCTGTCATTCGGTCTCCTCGCCTGCGTGCGCCCTCACGCGCCGGTCGAATTCCGCCACGTCATCCTCGAGCTCCTCGTGCAGGTCCGACCAGCTTTTCTCGTCGGCATTCTGCAGGTCTTCCTGGCGCCGGTTCAGCGCGTCCAGGCGCTCCGCGGCACCGGACCAGAACGCCGGGGCATCGTCACCCTGCCGCTGCACGTCGATGATCGCGCCGAGCGCCGCAAGACGCGCGGCGAGGTCCTGTTCGTGGTTTTGCCGCTCGCTCACGCCGCAGCCCGTCCTGTCCCTACTCGGCCACGATGGAGTTGAGCATCCAGGCCGCTTCCTCATGTACGCCGATCCGCCCGGTCAGGAGGTCCGCCGAGTACACGTCATCGGCCGCTTCGGCCGCCGAGACCGCCTCGCGCATCTTGGCGGCGATCGCCTGATGATCGCGCGCCAGTTGCGCGACCATGTCGCGCGCGCCCGGCATCTCGCTGACGTCGACGTCGTCGACGACGCTCGCCTCGATATAGTTCGCAAGACCGCTCATCGCCGGGAACCCGATCGCGCGAACGCGCTCGGCGATCTCGTCGATGGCCGCGGCGAGATCCTGGTACTGCTCGTCGGTCAGCTTGTGAATCCCGTAAAACTGGGGCCCCGCCACATTCCAGTGGAAAGCGTGGGTTTTCGCGTACAGCACATAGGACGCCGCGAGGGCCTGGTTCAGCAGCCCGGCGAGTTTCTCGCGATCCGCTTTCGCGACACCGGTCTCGACCGGCAGCTCCTCGGCAACGACGTTCAGCGGATTGGCAGCCATGTTTATTTCTCCTGTGGTCCGGAACTGAATTTTCTTCGTAAAAAAAACGATTAATCAGCCCATGCGTTCCCGCATTTTATATTCCGTGGAACAAATTCCGCGCCGGGACGTTGCGGCGGTCAATGGACGAAAAAGGCACGGTGCGTCGCACCAGGAGGCACGAATGAACACTCAGATCCCCGAAACCGAAGCACGCCAGGCCCGCAAGGGGTTTGGCGTCCGCAACATCCTGTTGATCTCCTCCGCCCTGGCCGTCGCGGCGCTGGTCCTCGCCTGGCTGCTCGCCGGCTGACGCCGCCCTCTCGAGACGATATGCTGGGCACGACAGCGTGCCCGCCCGGCCGGACCGGCCCCGAAAGAGGCGCGCGCCACCATCGCGTTCCCAGGGGGGCAAGCCCATGCGCATATCGCCGATCGACCCGGACAAACTCGACCCGGACCAGAAGACCATCTACGACCGCATCGCCGGCGGGCCGCGTGGCCAGGTCCGAGGGCCCTACCACGCTTTCCTGCTGCACGCGGGCGTGTGCGAGGGCGTCGAGCGCATGGGGCACTACCTGCGCTTCGCCGCGAAGCTTCCGGGCAACATCCGCGAACTGGCCATCCTCGTCGTCGGCCGTCACTGGCGCGCCGAGTTCGAGTGGTTCGCACACGCCCCGATCGCCATCCGCGAGGGCGTGTCGGAGGACGTCGTCGCGGCCCTCGAGGCGGGCGGCGACCCCGACTTCTCCGACGAGACCGAGGCCGCCGTCTACGCATTCGTCCAGTCGCTGCTGAAAACGGGCCGGGTCGACGATGCAATGTACGCCGACATGCGCGGCCGCCTGGGCGAGGACGGCATCGTCGAGCTGATGGGCATCATCGGCCACTACACCGGCGTGGCCATGGCGCTCAACACCTTCGAGATCGTGCCTCCGGACGGCGAACGTCCCAGCTTCGCCGACGGGTAGCGCGCATCAGGTCGGACGCCTAGAACACCTCGAACAGGCCGGCGACGCCCATGCCGCCGCCGACGCACATGGTCACGACCGCGTGCTTCGCACCGCGCCGGTGGCCCTCGATCAGGGCGTGGCCCGTCATCCGGTTGCCGCTCATGCCGTAGGGGTGCCCGATCGAGATCGAGCCGCCGTCGACGTTGTACCTGTCCGGGTCGATGCCCAGCGTGTCGCGGCAGTAGAGCGCCTGGACGGCAAACGCCTCGTTCAGCTCCCACAGGTCGATGTCGTCGACGGTGAGGCCGTGGCGCTCCAGCAGGCGCGGCACCGCGAAGACGGGGCCGATGCCCATCTCGTCGGGCTCGCAGCCCGAGACCGCGAGCCCGAGGAACCGGCCCAGCGGCTCCAGCCCGCGCTGCTCGGCGAGTTTCTCGTCCATCACCACGCACGCGCTCGCCCCGTCCGACAGCTGGCTGGCGTTGCCCGGGGTGACCGAGCCGCCCTCGCGCACCGCCTCCAGCGAGGCCAGGCCCTCCGCGTTCGTCGAGGGCCGGTTGCACTCGTCGCGATCGAGGGTGACCGCCCTGTCGCTGATCTCCCCGGTCTCGCGGTCCTTGACCTTCATCACCGTCTCGACGGGGACGATCTCGTCGTCGAACTTGCCGGCCTGCTGGGCAGCGGCCGTGCGCATCTGGCTCGAAAGTGCGTACTCGTCCTGCGCGTCGCGGCTGACGTCGTAGCGTTTCGCGACCGTCTCGGCGGTGTCGAGCATCACCATGTAGATCTCGGGCTTGATCTCGCGCACATGCGGGTCCTCGACACGCATGTCGGCCTGGTGTTCGGGCGGCAGGGCGCTGATCGACTCGATCCCTCCGGCCACCATCACGGGCACCTTGTCCATGACCACGCGGTTGGCCGCCATCGCGATCGACTGCAGACCCGACGAGCAGAAGCGGTTGATGGTCGCCGCGCCGGTGGTGACCGGGAGCCCGGCGTACAGCGCCGCGTGGCGCGCGAAGTTCTGGCCGGTCGCGCCCTCCGGCATCGCGCAGCCCATGAGAACGTCCTCGACCTCCTCCGGCGCGACCCCGGCGCGTTCGACGGCGCTGGAAATCGCGATCCCGCCCAGCTTCGCGGGCGTGGTGGCGTTGTAGGCGCCGCGATAGGCCTTGCCGATGGGCGTGCGGGCGGTGGAAACGACAACGGCGCTGGTCATGACGGGATCTCCGGTTGAACTCTCTCGGCCCGGCCGCGGCCGGACACGCATTATGACGCCTGGGGCACGGCCTCGGCGAGTTGCGGCGCGATCTGCACCATATAGCGGTCAAAGCCGGGCGCGCCGGCCAGGAGCATGCCGATGGGCAGCCCGGCCGCGCTGATCCCCGCCGGCAGGGACACGACCGGCCCGCCGAGCGCGGTCCAGGAGGCGATGTAGCGGCGGTCGCCGGTCCATTCGAGCCCCTCGGGCGCGGTCTCGGGCGCGGCAGGCCACAGCACGATGTCGGTCGGCCGGATCGCCTGGTAGAAGGCCGCGCGCATGGCATCGATGACGCCGCGCTCCTGCCGGTAGACCTCCTCGGAAATCTCGTTGCCGTCGATCACGGCCTGGCGGAGGACCGAGCCGACCTGGTCCTCCGGAAACTCCAGCAGGTTCGCATGGACCCGCGCGAGTTCGTAGACGGTGGTGTGGCCCTGCAGTTCGTTGAGGTCCTCCATCGGGATCGGCGAGGCAACGGTCTCCACCTCGAAGCCCGCGTCGCGCACGCGGGCCGCCACGTCGTCGCGCGCGGCGATGACCTCGTCGCTGGCCTCGCCGAGAAACGGGTCGTCGAGCACCACCAGCCGGGCCATGCCCGGGTCGGCCGACAGCATCCGCGCGTGCGGGGCGCAGACGGCGTCGTAGACGGCGACGGCGTCGGCAACCGTCCAGCCGTAGACCCCCGGCGTGTCGTACATCGGCGCGAGCGGCGCGATGCCGTAGGTGCTGAGGCTGCGGGTCGAGGGCTTGAAGGCCGAGATCCCGCAATAGGCGGCGGGCCGGTTCACCGATGCGACGGTCTGGGTGCCGACGGCCGCCGGGACCATGCCGCCGCCGACGGCCGCGCCGGAACCGCTGCTCGACCCGCCGGGCGTGTGGTTGATGTTGTGCGGGTTGCGCGCCGGCGAGGGGTCGTAATAGGCGAACTCGGTCGTGTGGGTCTTGCCGAGGATGATCGCCCCGGCCGCGCGCAGCGAGGCGACGATGTCGGCGTCGGCCGCTTCCTCCGGCGCGTTGGCGCGCGTCGCGCTGTTGCAGCGCGTCGGCCAGCCCGCGACATCGCAGATGTCCTTGATCGCGACGGGCACGCCGTGGAGCGGCCCCCGGAAGGCGCCCTGCTCCGCCTCGCGGGTCATGTCCCGCGCCTCGGCAACGGCACCCGCCTCGTCCACGGAGACCCAGGCCTGCACGGCCTCGTCGACATCCGCGATGCGGTCGAGACAGGCCTGGACGACCTGGCTGGGCGTGGTCTCGCCCGCGCGGATCCGTGCGGCGATCTCGACGACGCTGCCGGGCGAGGCGGCGAAGGACGTGGCGTCGGCTGGGCTCATGGCGTTCCCCCTGAAATCCGGCGAGACGCTAGCATATCCGGCAGCGGAGATGCAGAATTGCGGTCCGGACCGGAACGGCGGAGCACGCAATGAAACTGGCAACCCTCGACACCGGCGGCATGGGCCACGCCGCCGCGCTCACCGAAGACGGCGAGCTGATCGACCTCGTTGCGTCGGAGTTGGCAAACGACGTGCCGGAATCGGTGCAGCGGATCCTCGGCAACGACGCGGCGATGGGCGCGGTGGCGCGCGCGCTGGAGGCCCTGGACGGCCTGTCCGACGGCGCGAAGGAGGACCTTCGCGCGGCCGGGGAGCTGGTGAAGCTGGAGGACGCCGACCTGCTGGCGCCGGTCCCGCGCCCGAACATGATCCTGTCGGTCGGCCTGAACTACCATCGCCACATCGGG
>JAEPNS010000016.1:0-13154 GCA_017643325.1 Alphaproteobacteria bacterium
GGTGCTCGTTGTTGAAGATGTCCTGTGTCCGGAAGGACGCCACGGCCGGTAAATCGTTCGCCTCGCAGAAGGCCTCCAGGTCGGCGGTGCTTTCGGCGGTCCAGCCGCCGCCGCCGAAGATGACCATCGGCTTTTTCGCCGACGACAGAAGCTCGCGCAGCCGCGACAGGTCGGATTCGCGCGGTTCCGGCGCCGGATAGGCCGCGACGGCCACGTCTTCAACCTCGACCTCCTCGACGAGCATGTCCTCCGGCAGCGAGATCACCACCGGGCCGGGCCGCCCGCCCGCGGCGGTCGCGAACGCGCGGGCGACGATCTCGGGCAGGCGCGCGGGATCGTCGACCTCGACGGCCCACTTGGCCAGCGGTGCGAACATGGCCTCGTAATCGACCTCCTGGAACGCCTCGCGGCCGCGGAACGCGCGCGGCACCTGCCCGACGAACAGGATCATCGGGGACGAATCCTGCAGCGCGGCGTGCACGCCGATACAGCCGTTGCACGCGCCCGGTCCGCGCGTCACGAAGGCGATGCCCGGCCTGCCGGTCAGCTTGCCGTAGGCCTCCGCCGCGTAGGTCGCGCCGCTCTCGTGGCGGCAGGTGATGACGCGGATCTCGTCGCGCACGTCGTAGAGCGCGTCCAGCGCCCCGAGATAGCTCTCGCCGGGAACGCAAAACGCGGTGTCGACCCCGTGCAAGCGCAGGGCGTCGACCAGTACCTGACCGCCGGTTCTCACAGTTGTTTCCCCCCTCATGGAACCGGCCGCCGCGCCGGCGACCGGAATGTGTGTCTGGAACGTAGCATCGGGCGGGATGTCGGCAAACGCCGCGTCAGGGCGTGAGCACGATCTTTCCGAGAACTTCGCCGCTTTCGAGCATTCGGTGGGCCTCCGCCGCGTCGGCGAGCGGCAGGCGCGCATGCAGCCGGGGCTTGATCTCGCCGTCGGCCAGCATCCCGATAAGCTGCTCCATCACCGGACGGCGCAGCTCGGGCTTGTCGTCGAAATAGTGGATGCTGAAGATCTGGAATCCGAGGTTGCGGCTGAAATCGCGCGCCATCGGCTCGTAGATCGCCGGGTCCGGGTGGCCCGCCACAAACCCGAAGGTCACGACCTTTCCGAACGGGCGCAGCATGTCGAAATTCTGCGCGAAGTCTGGGCCGCCGACCGAATCGTAGATCACATGGAGACCGGAACCCCGGGTGAATTCGGCGACCGCTTCGGGGATCGCGGCCGCATGGCGGTCGATCACGGCATCCGCGCCCATGTCCCGCACGAAGGCTGTCTTCTCCGGGCCGCCGGCCACGGCGCAAACCGTCAGGTTGCGCCGCTTCGCAAGCTGTACCAGCGCGCTGCCGACCCCGCCCGCCGCGGCGTGGACAAGAATCGACTGGCCTTCCTGCGGCTGCGCCGCATGGCTCAACAGGAACCAGGCCACCTGGAAGTTGGCGAGGTGCACCACGTCCTCCGACGCCACGTTGTCGGGCAGCGCAAACGGCGCGGTCTCCGGCACCACGCGCGCCTCCGCATAGCACCCGCCGCGCAGCGGAAGTTCGCGCGAGGTGATGTAGACCCGCTCGCCCTTGCGGAAGCGCGTCACGTCCGGCCCGAGCGCATCGACCGTCCCGACCATGTCGTTGCCCGGGATCATGGGCAGCGGCCAGGTCTTCACGTCCGTGGCCGTGCGCACCAGCACGTCGGGGATGCCCACGCCGATCACCTCGGCGCGCACCCGCACCTCTCCCGGGCCCGGTTCCGGCTCCGGGACATCCTCGTATTTCAGGACGTCGGCGGAGCCGTACTCATGGAAACGAACGACCTTCACGAAACGGCCCGACCTAGCCCGCGACGCCGCCGTCGAACTTGAACCCGATCTTCTTCAGGGTCTCGACGGTCTGTTCGCCGAACTCCTCCTCGAGTTCGTCGGCCACGTTCGGGTGGTAGGCGACACGGTCGTTGCTACCCGGTTCGCCGAGCTCGATGGTCACGAACAGGCGCCCGGTCTCGTCGGAGATGTTCCGGAACGCACGCATCACACCCTGCGGCACAGAGACGAAATCCATCGGCTCGAGGACGGTCATGTGCTCGCCGTTGTCGCCCCAGGTCACCTCGAACTTGCCCTGCAGACAGAAGAAGCTTTCGGTCGTGATCTCGTGGTTGTGCAGGCCCGGCCCGTCGCCCGGCGGGCACTCGGCGATCGCGAGCACGACGCGTTCGCCCGCCTTGACCGGCGCCATCGCGCTCCGGCCGGTGTATTCCTCGGGCACCATCACCGGGTAGACCCGGTGCGCGGTGAGCTTCTCCATCGCCTTCGCCGGGATGCCGCTGCTCTCGTCGTGCTGGTCGCTGTAGGGGCGCAGCTCGGAAAAGCGCGCCGTGCGCGCGGCCATTTCCTCGGGGGAGACTTCAACGGATTTCATGGTGGCGATCCTCTCTCGTTGGTTCACCCGCCACACTAGTCGGGGCATGCGCCGCCCGGAAATACCGTTTGCGCACGTTGTCATGCCGTTTCGGCATGATGCCGAACGCCTAGTCCGAAAACAGGCGCGCCACCTCGTCCACGATCACGTCTTTCATGGCCTCGAAGACCGGACCCGCCGTGTGATCACGTTGCCAGGCGAGATGACGGCCGAGCGAGACGCTCGACAGGCGTGTCTTTCTGAGCGTCACGCCCTCGGGACCGTCGTGGAGGGTCGATTTCGGGAGCACGCCGTAGGCGAGCCCCCGCCCGACGATATCGATCGCGGCCCGGGAACTCTCGACCCGGTACCTGAGGTCGAGGTCTGCCTGCGACTGGCCGGAGAGTTCCTCCACCCACGATGCCATCGTGGTCTGCTGGTTGGTCACGACCAGTGGCATACCCGCGAGATCGTCCCATCCCGCAGCCTTTCGCGGCATCTTCGCATCGCGCGCGCCCACCAGGTAGACCGGCTCGTCAAACAGGTGATGGAACTCGATCCCGGGCGCATTTGCGGGCCGCGACATCACCGCAAGGTCCAGCGTCCCGTCAGTCAGGGCGTTCAGGAGGCCGGCGCCGACGCCCTCGACAAAGCTGATGCGCAGGCCGGGGTAGCGTTCCGACATGCGCGCCGCCACGGCGCCGAACAGGAGCCGCCCCACGGCCGGGGCCGTGCCGAAGGAGATCCAGCCCGAGACGTGGCCAAGGGCGGCGGAAATCTCCTCGCGCGCCCGCGCGGCATGTACGCGCATCGCGTCGGCGTGACGCAACAGGATCTCGCCGTGCGCCGTCAGCGAGACACCGCCCGGCCCGCGCACGAAGACCGGCGCGCCCAGGTCCTGCTCGAGCGCGGCGATCTGGCGGCTGAGGGCCGGCTGCGCGACGCGCAGGCGCGCGGCGGCCGCCGTGAAGCTGCCGGACTCCGCGATCTCGCAGAAGTATCGAAGCTGGCGCGATTCCATGCCCCAGTCTGCGCCGATATGCGCTATCGGCATACCCCCTTGCCGCACGCGTTCGGATCAGGGTGTGAGAACCACCTTCCCGGTCACGCTGCCGGCTTCGAGCAGCCTGTGTGCGTCCGCGGCGGCGTCGAGCGGCAGGCTGGAATGGATATCGGGCACCACCGATCCCGTCTCCATGGCCGCGATCGCCTCCTCCATCGCCCGCCGGCGCATGTCCGGCCAGTCGTCGAGCACATGGATCGAGAACAGGCGCAGCGCGAGCGAGCGCCCGAGCCGGTCGCGCATCGGCTCGAGCACGTTCGGGTCGGGCCACCCGCCGAGGTACCCGAACAGCACGACGGTTCCCATGGGTGCGAGCATGCGGAAGCCATCGGTGAAGTTCTCGCCGCCGACGGAATCGTAGACCACGTCGACGCCCTGTCCGTCGCTCAGGTCGGCGACCCGTTCGCGGATATTCTCGCTGCTGCGGTCGATCACCGCGTCGGCGCCAAGTGACTCGACATAGGCCGCCTTCTCCGGGGAGCCCGCAATCCCGTACACCTCTAGGTTCACGCTTCGCGCCATCTGCACGACAGCCCCGCCGACGCCGCCCGCGGCGGCATGGACGAGGATGCGCCCGCCCGGGGCCGGGCTCGCAGCAAAGTTCAGGAGCAGCCAGGCGAGCTGGTAGTTCCCGAGCGACACCGCATGTTCCGCGCTCACCTCCTCCGGCAACGCAAACACGGCTTCCGCCGGAACGACCACTTCCTCGGCGTACCCGCCGCCGCGATCCGGGAGCTCACGCGCGTTCATGTAGACGCGGTCTCCGACCCTCGGATATTCGACGCCGGCGCCCACGGCATCGACGACCCCGGCCATCTCGTTGCCCGGCACGACGGGGAACGGCGGGATCCAGGAGTAGGTGCCGCGGCGCATCAGGATGTCCGGCACGCCGACGCCGATCGCTTCGGCGCGGATGCGTATCTCGCCCGGGCCCGGTTCCGGAGACGGCCGTTCCACGACCTCCAGCACTTCGGGACCACCGTAGGATTGGAACTGAACGACTTTCACCTTCCGCCTCCCCTGCTCGTCCGCGAAACAGCATACGCGTAACACAAGACATACGGTGGTATGATTGCACTCGAACCAAATTCGGGAAA
The DNA here is from genome assembly GCA_017643325.1 of Alphaproteobacteria bacterium. Lineage (GTDB taxonomy): Bacteria > Pseudomonadota > Alphaproteobacteria > UBA6615 > UBA6615 > JABJAG01. The sequence goes on from JAEPNS010000016.1 coordinate 4,555, forward strand.
CACTTCGGCTTGGCCGCACTTCCGACATCGCCCGAGACGCCGACCGTCTATGTGATCGCAGAGCAGGCCTGCGGGCCCGACCTGCGGCGCGTGCTGGAGTCCGGCATCGCGGCGCTCGGCGCGGGGCCCTGCGACGTTGCGGACCTGCCGGTCGGACCCGCGCCCGGAGACGCCGACCGCGCGCGGGTGCTCGAGTTCCTGCTCGATTCCTACAACGCGCGCGGCGCCTTCGTGGACGGGCCGGCGGAACAGTTCTTCGACGCACGCCTGGATGCCTACGACATGATGGACGAGGCATGCACCGTGCTGGGCGAGGTCGGCGTGATCGTGCGCCGACCCGGGTCGCTGCGCGCCGCCGCCCCGCGGCTGGCCGCGGCGGCGCGCGCCGCCGAACGCGTGCTGCGCGCCGACACGCCCGAGGTGCTGGTGTTCGGAAGCGGACCGGACGCCCGCGCGCTCGCCGCGGCGCTCGGCACCGGTGCCTGCGCCGTCAGCCCGGCGAAGATCACGCTGGCCGGCAACAACGCCGCCGGCCTCGCGCTTGCGCGCCGGAACCTTGCCGGAATCCTGCCCGACGGCCGTTTGGAGATTCGCCATATCGAGGGCCCGGCGGAGAATGACCGCCTGCTGGCGCTCCTGCCGCCGGGAAGCGGTGTCGTGCGCGCGGTGGACGGGAAGGATTCACCGGCCGTCGGCGCGGCATCTGCCGCGCTCTATCCGGAAGGTGCGGTGATCTGGGACATGCGCGCGCCGGCAACGGGCTCGCCGTTCCTTGCGTCGGCGGTCCGGCAGCGGGAGATCGCGAACCTGACCCTCTCGGACCGCAGCGCGTATCGCGAAGAGCGCCATGTCGCGGTGCTCGATGCGATATTCGGCGAAGAGGCCGGCGACGCCGCCAGACAGAGCCTCCGCGACGCCATCCGCGAAGTGCACGCGCGCTAGCGCAAGGCCGCCTCGATGTTGCCGCCGTCGACGGTCAGGGCGGCGGCCGTCGTCTTCTGCGCCGTGGCGAGGTCGACGAACGCCTTTGCGACATCCTCCGCGCGCACCTCGCGCCCGAGCAGGTTGCCGGCCATGTAGTCGCTCTCGCTGAGGCCGCGCGCGGTCGACCGGTCGGCGATCATCTCGTCGGTCAGCAGCCCGCTTCGGATCCGGTCCGCGTTGACCGCGTTGGAGCGGATGCCCTCGGCGCCGTGGTCCAGGGCGTACTGCCGCGACAGGAACAGCGTCGCCGCCTTGGGCAGGCCGTACGGGCCGAAGTCACGGCCCGGGTTCACGGCCTGCTTCGAGGCGTTGAAGAGCAGGCAGCCGCCGGTGCCCTGCGCCTGCATCATGGCCACCGCCGCCTTCGCGACGCGCTGGTGGGCGAAGAAGTTCAGCTCGAAACTCTCCCGCAGGATCGCGTCGTCGACCTCCCCGATCCGGCCCTGCCACGCGGCGCCCGCGTTGGAGACGAGGATATCGACCCCGCCGAACCGGCTCGCGACGGCCGCAAATGCCTTGCCGACCTCGGCGTCGTCCGTGACGTCGCAGGGAACGGACAGCGCGCCGATCTCCTCCGCGAGCGGGGAGATCCGGCGCTCGTCAAGGTCCAGCAGGGCGACCTCGGCGCCCGCGGCCCGGAACGCCCGCGCGGTGGCCTGGCCGATGGCGCCGCCGGCGCCCGTCACGACCGCGACCTGGCGCGCGAGCGGCGCTTCCTTCGCACTGCCCAGCTTGGCCTGTTCGAGCGACCAGTACTCGATGTCGAACATGTCGGGCTCGGAGATCGAGCGAAACCGCCCGATCCCCTCGGCGTCCGTGATGACCTCGACATTGTTCTCGTAGACGTCCGCCGCGACCTCGGCCGCCCGGGCGGAGTTCCCGGCCGCGAAGAAGCCCAGCCCCGGCACGAGCAGCACGCGTGGCACGGGGTCGAGCGGGGTCCTGGGCGCGGCCTGCGTGGCGTTGTTGCGCGCGAAATAGTCCCGGTACTTGCGCTCGTAGGTCTCGATCGCCCGGGCCGACGCGCGGAAGAACCCGTCGAGGTCCCGCGCGGACGGGCGCGGGAGGATGACCGGCTTCGGCTTGATCCGGATCGCGTGGTCCGGGGTCACGGTGCCCTGCTGGCTGTAGCGCGACAGCTCCGCTCCGTCGACAAACCGGCGGATCGCGGAGCTCGTGCGGAAGGTGGTCACGAATCGGACGGGACTGTCCTTCGGCCCGAACGCGAGCATCCCGCGCAGGCGCGGCGCGATATCGGCAACCCGCGGCGGACGCCCGCCCTGTGCCTCGGCGGGTGCGAGCACGACCTCCTTGCGCCGGGCGCGCAGCGCGCGCTCGGCCGTGGTGACGAGGTCGATCATGCGCCCGTAGGCCTCCTCGGCGCTGTCGCCGAAGGTGAAGATGCCGTGCTTGAGCAGGATCAGGCCCTCGACATCCGGGTGGCCGCGCTGGATGCGGGCGCAGGCCTTCGCCAGCGCGAACCCCGGCATGATGTAGGGCACCAGCGCCACCCGGTTGCCGAACACCTCCCGGCAGACCGTCGCCCCGTCGGGCTGGTCGGTGAGCGCGAGGACCGCCGTCGAATGGGTGTGATCGACGAACTTGTGCGGCAGGAAGGCGTGCAGGAGCGTCTCGACCGAGGGGTTCGGCGCCTTCGAGTCCAGCAGGTTGCGGCGCATGGCGTTGACCATGTCCTCGTCGCCCAGCGCGTCCAGCGCCTCGAGCTCGCGCAGCGGCGCCAGGCGGACCGCCGGCAGGCCCGGCGGCTCGATGTCGCCCATGTCCCAGCCGCTGCCCTTCACGCACAGGACGTCGACCTCCTCGCCGGTCATGTCCCGCACCCGGGTCTTCACCGACGAGTTGCCGCCCCCGTGCAGCACCAGGCGCGGGTCGCCGCCCAGCAGGCGTGTCGTGTAGACGCGCAACGCGACGTCGCGATTGACGCCGTCTTTCGCATACCGGCGCGCGATGGCGCGCGCGGCGCGGTCGGACCAGAGATTCTTCATCGATCGGGGCTCCTAGGCATCCTTCGAGACGCTCGTTTCACTCGCTCCTCAGGATGAGGGGACCGAAAAACCAAATCCTCATCCTGAGGAGCCGCCGCAGGCGGCGTCTCGAAGGATGCGTGAGTTCGCACAAACCGCCTAGAGATACTTCGCGTACCATTCCAGCGCGGCGTCCTTCTGGATCGCGTGCGCCTCGGCGTTGCAGAACTGGTAGGACTCGTAGTGCTGAATGCCCGGCAGCTTCACGAGCTTCTTCGGCTCGCCGAGCGCCTCGTAGCAGGAAAGCTGCTCCTCGGGCGGAACGAGATTGTCGTTCTCGGCATAGACCATGAGCACCGGGCGCGGCGAGATGCGGTGCGCGACCCATTCCGGCTTGTAGCGCATGTTCGCCATCGCGCTCTCGAGGTCGTATTCGGGGTTGTAGCGCCCGCTTTTCGAGTGGAACTGGTCGATCACCATCTGGGTGTGCGGGTCGGTGAGCATGATCTCCGGCAGCGGGATATGGGTCTTCTCTCCGGTCAGGACCCGCTTGCGCTCGGCCTCCTCGACCTTCGCCCTGAATTCCTCCCACTCGTGGGGACGGCGCACGGACTTCATCCAGCGCTCGCCGTCCGCGACCATCACCGCGGAGACCACGACCTTCACCCGCTCGTCGAACGCCGCGCACCAGATCGCGTGCGCGCCGCCGTAGCTCGAGCCGTAGTAGCCGATGCGCTCCGGGTCCACGCCGTCGACGGTCTGCAGGTAGGTGACGGCGTCGTAGACGCTCTGCGCCTGCTCCAGCGGCCGGTGCCGCCCGCGCTCGCCCTCGCTGATCCCGAAGCCCGGATAGTCGTGGGACAGCACGAAGTAGCCGTTCTCCCAGAGCCACTGGGGCACGTCCATGCCGTAGACGTCCTTCATGCCGGTATAGCCGTGCAGCACGCAGATGCCCGGGCGCGGCGGGTCGCCCGGCTTCCAGTCCTTCGGGCGGTACAGGTAGGCCGCCGTCCTGTTGTCGTTGGAGTAGAACTCGACCTCGTCCCAGACCTTCTCGTATTCCATGGCTCCCTCCCCCGGGTATCCTGTTGTGTCGTGACGCCTAGAGCGCCCGGTACCAGTCGGCAAGCGCCCTGCCGATATCGTCGGGCGAATCCTCCTGCGGATGATGGCGCCCGCGCACCGTGACCTCGCTCGTGTGGCTCCAGGACCGCAGGATCGCAAGGTCCTTCTCGAACACGATCTGTCCCGGCTCCACGTTGATGAAGAGCTTCGGGATGTCGTTCGTCTGCATCCAGGCCGACAGCGTGTCCATCAGTTCCGCCACGTCGGCGGGCTCGCCCTCGATCGGGATCTGGCGCGGCCAGGTCAGCGTCGCGCGGCGGTTTTCGCCCGGTTCCGCGAACGGCCGGCGCACCTCGTTCATGGTCTCGACGTCGATCTCGCGGATGACGCCGGCGGTGAACACCTTCTCGACGAAGAAATTGTCCTGCAGCACGAGCTTCTCGCCTTCGGGCGTGCGCAGCAGCCGGAGCATGTCGCCGACGGCATCGGGATAGTCGTCGTAGCTCTCATGGTTGCAGACGAGGACCTCGCAGTAGGCGAGCCCCTTGATCTGCTGCGCGTGCCGGTGCGCCCAGCTCATGCCCAGCGGGCCGCCCCAGTCGTGCATCACGAAGGTGATGTTGCCGCGCGCCGACACGCCGAGCGCGTCGAGCGCCCCGTCGATATAGCTCTGGTGTTCCGCGAGCGTGTAGCTGTCCGGCCCGCTGTCGGGCAGGCGCGCGGAATCGCCCTGGCCGATGTTGTCGATGGCGATCAGCCGCCCGAGGCCCTCCATGTGCGGCATGATGTTGCGCCACATGTAGGACGATGTCGCGTTGCCGTGGAGGAACACGATCGGATCGCCGTCCCCGTGCTCGACATAGGCCATCTGCTGGCCGCTGACGGCGACGAGTTTCTTGTCATACGGCATGCGGGGGCTGATCTCGGCCATGGGACGCACTCCGGCGCTCGTGTTCAGGAAATCCCCTTGTACCACTCCGCGAGGCCGCGCCCGATATCGTCGGGGGAATCTTCCTGTGGATGGTGCAGCCCGCGGACCGTGATCTTCGCGTGGTTCGGCCAGGTGTCGAACTCGGCATAGTCGTCGTCGAGGATGATCTGGCCCGGGTCGGCCTCGATGAACAGCTTCGGGCAGCCGGACGAACGGGCCCATGCCGCGAGCTGCGTCGTCTGTTCCGCGACATTCGCGGGCTGGCCGCCGATGGGAATCTGGCGCACCCACGACAGGGTCGGCCGCCGCGCCTCGCCCGGTTCTTCGTAGGGCCGGCGGATCTCCGCCATGGTCTCCTCGTCGATCTCGCGCATAACGCCGCCGGTGAAGACGCGTTCGACAAAGAAATTATCCTCGAGCACGATCTTCGGCCCGTCGAGGCCGCGCGCCTGCCGCAGCCGTTCGCCATGCCCGTCGCGGTAGGAGTCGTAGCTCTCGTGGTTCACCGCCACGATCTCGCAGTGGGCGAAGCCCCGGATGGCCTCCGGGTGGCGCGACGCCCAGGACAGGCCCAGCGTCCCGCCCCAGTCGTGCATGACCAGCGTCACGTTCTCGCGCACGCCGAGCGTGTCGAGCGCCGCGTCGAAATATTCCTGGTGCTCCTTGATCATGTAGCTGTGCGGGCCGCTGTCCGGCAGCTTGTCGGAATCGCCCTGGCCGATGTTGTCGAGCGCGACCAGCCGGCCGAGGCCTTCCATGTGCGGCATGATGTTGCGCCACATGTAGGACGACGTCGCGTTGCCGTGCACGAACACGATCGGGTCGCCGTCGCCCTCGTCGACACAGGCCATGCGCCGCCCGTTCACCTCGATGAACTTTTTCTCGTAGCGCATGTTCGGATCGATGGACGTCATGGTGCTTTCCCGGGTAAGCGTTCGCGCACGGCGCGTGATAGGTTCCGCGTCCAAACCTGCCACGAATCCGAATGTCCGAACACGTCCACCACGTTCATCTCTTCTGTTCCGATATCGACGCAACCATCGCCTGGTGGTCGGAGATGATGGGGGCGCAGGTCGCCTTCGACGGCGACTTCGGCGGCGCGCGCAACGTGTTCGTGCGCGTCGGCTCGGGCCGCCTGCACCTCTACGACCAGCCGCCCCGAGATCACGGCAGCGGCGCGGTCCATCATATCGGCATCCGCACGGACGACCTGGAATCCCTCGAAGCCCGCCTGCGCGCAAAGGGCGCCGCCTTCCGCAGCGGCATCCGCGACTTCGGCGCGTGGAAGTACATCATGTGCCCCGCCCCGGACGGCGTGCTGCTGGAGCTGTTCCAGGCGGACCCGGAGAAGCTCGACGGCGACGCCGCCGCGTATTTTTCGGACTGGCTGGACGGCTGAACACGCCATGAGCGAACCCGCCGCCGATGCGCGCCCGCGCATTCCTCCCGTTGCGTTTCTCGGCGTTCTCGCCGCGATCAGCCCGCTGTCGCTCAGCATCCCGGTGCAGTCGATCCCGGAGATCGCGACCTCGCTCGCGACCCCCTACGGCGCCGCCCAGCTCGTCGTCTCGGCCTTCCTGTTCAGCTTCGCGATTTCCCAGCTCCTGGTCGGCCCGCTGTCCGACAAGCTCGGCCGGCGCCCCGTCCTGTACGGCGGCCTGCTGATTTACGGGCTCGCCAGCGTCGGCGCCGCATTCGCGCCCAACATCGAACTTCTCATCACGGCCCGCGTCCTGCAGGGCGCGGGCGGCTGCGCCGCGCTCGTGACGTCGCGTGCCGTCGTCCAGGACACCCATACCGGCATCGAGGCGGCCCGGATGATGGCCTTCGTCGCCATGCTGCAGTCGGTCGCGCCGGCGGTCGGCCCGATCCTCGGGGGCAGCATCGATGCCCTGCTCGGCTGGCGCTGGATCTTCGGCTCGCTGGCGATCTTCGCCGGGCTCCTCGCGCTCGGCACCTCGATCTGGCTCAACGAGACGCGCCCCACGACCGGCGGGCAGGCCGACAGCTGGGGCACGATCTTCTCGCGCTACGCGCGCGTGCTGCGGTCGCGGCTCTACATCGGCTACACGATGGCGTTCACCTTCGGGACCATCGGCTTCTTCGGGTTCCTCGCCGTGGGCCCGGCGCTGCTGATCGGGGGCAAGGGCTTCACGCCGTTCGACTTCAGCCTGGCGCTGGTGGTGATCGCGAGCCAGTTCGTCACCGGCGCCTGGGTGTCCAGTCGCCTTGTCCGCTTCCTCGGCATGGACCGGACCCTCTGGATCGCCATGGCCGGGGTCACGATCCCGTCCGTCGCGCTTTTCTTCGTCCATGACAGCCCGAGCATCGTCGCGCTCGTCGCGCCCTTCGTCGTCTACGCGTTCTTCAACGGGTTCATTTTCCCCAACGCGCTCGCGGGCGCGACGGGCGTCGATCCCCGGATCGCGGGCTCGGCGGCATCCTTTCTCGGCTTTGCCCAGCTCGGGACGGGTTCGGTGCTGGCCTTCGTGCTCAGCAACCTCGACACGTCCGACGCCCTGTTCCTGTCCCTTTTCCTGGTTGCGCTCGGCGTGCTCGCGACCTGCGGGATGCTGCTCGTGAAGACCGCCGAACGCTGACCCGCCGATCACGTGCCCCGGAACGCGAAAGGGCCCGCGGCGCGGACGCCGCGGACCCTCCCGCACAAGCAGTCCCTGCCTAGAACTGCTCAGCCTCGGTCGATTCGGCCATCGCCGTCGTCGAGGACTGGCCCGACGAGATGGCGGTGGAAACCGCATCGAAATAGGAGGTGCCGACCTCGCGCTGGTGGCGCGTGGCGGAATAGCCCCGATCTTCGGAGGCGAACTCGGCCTCCTGCAGCAGCGAGTAGGCGGCCATGCCGTCGTCCTTGTAGGCGTTGGCGAGCTCGAACGTGGCGTGGTTCAGGCTGTGGAAGCCGGCCAGCGTCACGAACTGGAACTTGTAGCCCATCGCCGCGATCTCGCGCTGGAAGTTGCGCATCTGGTCGCGGTCGAGATGCTTCGCCCAGTTGAAGGAGGGCGAGCAGTTGTAGGCCAGCATCTGCTCCGGGTACTCGGCCTTGATCGCCTCGGCGAAGCGACGCGCCTCGTCCAGGTTCGGGGTCGAGGTCTCGCACCAGATCAGGTCGGCGTAGGGCGCGTAGGACAGGCCGCGCGCGATGCCGGCCTCGATGCCGCCGGTGACCCGGTAGAAGCCCTCGGCCGTGCGCTCGCCCGTCAGGAACCTGTGGTCGCGCTCGTCGATGTCGCTGGTGATGAGCTTGGCCGCGTCCGCATCGGTCCGGGCCATGATCAGCGTCGGGACGCCCATCACGTCGGCCGCGAGGCGCGCGGCGTTCAGCGTGCGCAGGAACTGGCCGGTCGGGACCAGCACCTTGCCGCCGAGATGACCGCACTTCTTCTCGGACGCGAGCTGGTCCTCGAAGTGGACCGCGGCCGCGCCGGCCTCGATCATCGACTTCATCAGCTCGAAGGCGTTCAGCGGACCGCCGAAGCCGGCTTCCGCGTCGGCCACGATCGGGCCTTGTTATCCGAACAAATTCTCCACGAAATCCAATTAGTCCTCTTGATGGTACAAGAAACTCTAATTGAGTTCTTCCATCTGAACTTGTCTGCATATTTTTCATCTCTGCC
>JAEPNS010000016.1:13164-19601 GCA_017643325.1 Alphaproteobacteria bacterium
TCGAGGTCGGTGGTCTCCTGCCCGTCGGCGCGCTCCATGGTCTGGACCTGGTCGGCGCGCTGGAAAGCGCGGTTGATCCGGCGCACCACGGACGGGACGCTGTCAACCGGATACAGGCTCTGGTCCGGGTACATCTGGCCCGAGGAGTTGGCGTCGGCGGCGACCTGCCAGCCCGACAGGTAGATGGCCTTCAGGCCTGCGCGGATGTGCTGGACGGCCTGGTTGCCGGTGTAGGCGCCGAGCGTCGGGACGAACTCTTCCTTGTGCAGCAGTTCCCACAGCTTCTTCGCGCCGTTTTCGGCCAGCGTGTGCCGGACCGGCAGCGAACCGGCGAGCCGCGCCACGTCGGCGCGGGTGTAGTCGCGGGTGATGTTCTTCCAGCGCTCCGGCGCCCATTCCGGCGCAGGGAAGCTCTCGTTGCCGCCCGGGTTGTCCCCGTCGCGGCGCATCATCGATGACATATCGTTTGGCATGGTCATTCTCCGTAAAGACACTGATTGTGCGGTCCAGTGCCGTACAACCTCGATGTGTGAAGAATTGACAACGCACATGCACAATGCAACAAGTTACTGAGATTGCTACAGAAAACGTGTAAATTTCTGTAAAGTTGCTGCGCCGCATTTGCAAACTCTGTAAACGCGCCGCCGCGGAACCCGGAGAAACAAAGGCATGGCCAACCTCGACGTCGTCGCCCCGGAAGCCCCGAAATCCGACGCCCCCAAGCTGGGCGGCCGGGTCCGGCGGCTGCGCCGGCAGGAGGGCATGAGCCAGGCGGCGCTCGCCGCCGAACTCGGCATCTCGGCGAGCTACCTGAACCTGATCGAGCACAACCGGCGGAACCTGACCGTCCCGCTGCTCATCAAGCTCGCCGAGCGATTCGACCTCGAACTCAGCGAGATCGCCGAAAGCGACGAGGGGCGGCTGAGCGCCGACCTGATGGAGGCGTTCGGCGACGAGCTGTTCGGCGATATCGACCTCACCAATACCGACGTGCGCGACCTGGTGACCTCGAACGCCACGGTCGCGCGCGCGATCCTCGCGCTGTACGACCGCTACCGGAACCTGCGCGACGATGCGGACGTGACCGGCGGCGCGGGCGTGCCGGGCGGCGAGGAGGCGACGGCCAGCGACCGGCTGCCGAGCGAGCAGGTCTCGGATTTCCTGCAGGCGCGCGCCAACCACTTTCCGGAACTGGAGGAGGCCGCGGAGCGGGTCAACCACGACTCGTCCCTGTCGGGCGAGGACACCTTCCGCGCCATGACGACCTTCCTGTCGAACACCTTCGGGGTGCGGGTCAGCGAGCTGCCCGCCGACGAGAACCGGGTCGTGCGCCGCTTCGACCCCGAGGCGCGCGTGCTGGAGCTGTCGAGCATGCTGCCGACCGACAGCCGCAACTTCCAGACCGCCCACCAGATCGGCCTGCTCGCCGCCGAGCGGGAGATTGGCATGCTCGTGGACGAGGGCGATTTCACCGGCGACGATTCGCGCCGCCTCGCCCGCATCGCGCTCGCCAACTACTTCGCGGGCGCGCTGATGATGCCCTACGAGTCATTTCACCGGGCCGCGAAGAAGCACCGCTACGACATCGAGCTGCTGCAGCACCGCTTCCATGTGAGCTTCGAGCAGGTGTGCCACCGGCTGACGACCCTGCAGCGCCCGCGCAAGCGCGGCGTGCCGTTCCACCTGCTGCGCTCCGACATCGCGGGCAACATCTCCAAGCGCTTCTCGCTGTCGGGCATCCACATCCCGCGCCACGGCGGTGCCTGCCCGCGCTGGAACGTGCACTCGGCCTACCTGCAGCCGGGCACCATCAACGTCCAGATCTCGCAGATGCCGGACGGCGCGACCTTCTTCTGCATCGCGCGCACGGTCTTCAAGGCCGGCGCCGGTTACGGCCAGCCGCGCAGCTACCTGTCCATCGGGCTCGGCTGCGAGATCAGCCACGCCTCCGAACTCGTCTATGCCGACGGCATGGACCTGGAGCGGCCCGAGCGGATCGTGCCCATCGGCGTCTCCTGCCGCACCTGCCCGCGCATGGACTGCGCCCAGCGTGCCTTCCCGCCCGTCGCCCACGCGCTGGAGACCGACGAAAACGCCCGCGGCGTGTCGGCGTATATCTCGGCGAAGGGGTAGCGCGCCCACGAAATTCGTCATGGCCGGACTTGTTCCGGCCATCCACGTCGGTGTGTCACGCTCCTGTATCCGGAGAGCCGGTGGACGTGGATGCCCGCAACAAGTGCGGGCATGACGTCACTTTGGAACTGCTCCGTTGCGTTAGCTCCCTCTGTAACGGGGGAGCCTACTGCCCGTACTTCGACTTCCGAAACATCCTCATGCTGAGCTTGTCGAAGTATGAGGATGTCGCCCTCGTCCTTCGTCAGGCTCAGGATGAGGGCTCAGTCTTGAAGCGTGCGCTCCTCACCGCAGCGGCAGCGGTGGCCTACTGCCCGTACTTGGCTTTCGCCTCGATCCGGCGCGCATGCAGGATCGGCTCGGTGTAGCCGCTCGGCTGCTCGAGACCCTTGAACACCAGGTCGCAGGCGGCCTGGAACGCGACCGAGTCGTCGAAGTTCCCGGCCATCGGGATGTAGGCGTCGTCGCCCTCGTTCTGCTTGTCGACGACGCCGGCCATCCGCTCCATGGTCTCGCGGACCCGGGCCTCGTCGACGATGCCGTGGTGGATCCAGTTCGCCATGTGCTGGCTGGAAATCCGCAGGGTCGCGCGGTCCTCCATCAGGCCGATGTCGTTGATGTCCGGCACCTTCGAGCAGCCGACGCCCTGGTCGATCCAGCGCACGACGTAGCCGAGGATGCCCTGGGCGTTGTTGTCGAGCTCGTTCTGGATGTCCTCGTCGGGCCAGTTCGGCCGCTCGGTCACGGGGATCGTCAGGATATCGTCGAGGCTGGCGCGCCCGCGCGACTTCAGTTCCGCCTGGCGGTCCGCCACGCTGACCTGGTGATAGTGCAGCGCGTGCAGCGTCGCGGCGGTCGGCGACGGCACCCAGGCGGTGTTCGCGCCGGCCTTCGGGTGGCCGATCTTCTGCTCCATCATGTCGGCCATGCGGTCCGGCATGGCCCACATGCCCTTGCCGATCTGGGCATGGCCCGGCAGGCCGCATTCCAGCCCGATATCGACGTTCCAGTCCTCGTAGGCCTGGATCCACGGGGCGGCCTTCATGTCGCCCTTGCGGATCATCGCGCCCGCTTCCATCGAGGTGTGCATCTCGTCGCCGGTGCGGTCGAGGAAGCCGGTGTTGATGAAGAACACCCGGCTCTTCGCCGCGCGGATGCACTCCTTGAGGTTGACCGTGGTGCGGCGCTCCTCGTCCATGATCCCCATCTTGATGGTGTTGGGGTCGAGCCCGAGCGCCTTTTCCACCGCGCCGAACAGCTCGTCGGAGAAGGCGACCTCGTCGGGGCCGTGCATTTTCGGCTTCACGATGTAGACCGATCCGGCGCGGCTGTTCCGGTAGGCGCCGTTGCCCTGCAGGTCGTGCATCGCGATCATCGAGGACACGAGCGCATCGATGATGCCCTCGGGCGCCTCCTCGCCGTTCTGGTCGAGCACCATGCCGATGGTCATCAGGTGGCCGACGTTGCGCACCAGCATCAGCGAGCGGCCGTGCAGGACGACCTCGCCGCCGTCCGGGGCGGTATAGGTGCGGTCCGGCTCCAGCGAGCGCGACACGGTCTTGCCGCCCTTCTCGAAGGCCGCGGTCAGGTCACCCTTGTTGAGGCCGAGCCAGTTCCGGTAGGCGATCACCTTGTCCTCGGCGTCGACCGTGGCGACCGAATCCTCGAAGTCCATGATCGTCGATAGCGCGGCCTCAAGCACCACGTCCGACACGCCGGCCGGATCGTCCTTGCCGATGGCGTGGTCGCGGTCGATGGTGATCTCGGCATGGATGCCGTTGTTCACCAGCAGGATCGCCGACGGCGACCCGGCATCGCCCCGGTAGCCGACGAACTGCGCGGGGTCCTTCAGGCCGGTCGGCGCAATGCCGTCGACGGCGACGACAAGCTTGCCATCCTCGACCGTGTAGCCGGTCGAGTCCGCGTGGGAGCCCTCGGCCAGCGGCGCCATGTCGTCGAGCACCTGGCGCGCATAGGCGATGACCTTCGCGCCGCGTTCGGGGTCATAGCCCGAGGCCGGCGCGCCGTCCTGCGGGATCACGTCGGTGCCGTAGAGCGCGTCGTAGAGGCTGCCCCAGCGCGCGTTCGCGGCATTGAGCGCGTAGCGCGCGTTGGTGATCGGCACGACGAGCTGCGGGCCGGCAATGGACGCGATCTCGGGGTCGACATTGGCCGTGTCGACCTGGAAGTCGGGCCCTTCGGGCACGAGGTAGCCGATTTCCTCCAGGAAGGCGCGGTATGCCTTCGGGTCGAACTCCTTTTCGCGGTTTTCCTTGTGCCACGCGTCGAGGCGGACCTGGAGCGCGTCGCGCTCGGCCAGCAGCGCCTTGTTGCGCGGGCCAAGCGTGTGCACCAGTTCGTCGAGCGCGTTCCAGAACCGGTCCGGCGCGATCCCCGTCCCCGGAAGCGCCTCGTCATTGATGAAGTTGTAGAGCGGCGCGGCAACCTGAATGTTTCCCGCGTTGATCATCTCGGTCATGGCTCGTCTCGCCTCCGTCGGTCGGTCGATCGATTGTTCTTGTGCGCCCGGCCGGCCGGCGCGGGCGTCATCCAGCGCCTAGTTATCACAAAACACGGACGCGAATCCGAGTCCCCCGGCGCGCGATTGGGTATAATTCCTTCCCACGCCAAAAAGAACACCAGCGCCGGACCCGGCGGCAGGAGAACCAGCGATGATCACCAAGGGCATCAAGCAGCTTTGCGCCGAAGCCGAAGAGGAAATCGAGACCATGACCGTCGAGGAGGTCATGGCGGTGCACGGGAACGACGACGTCGAACTCGTCGACATCCGCGACATCCGGGAGCTGTGGCGCGACGGTGCGATTCCCGGGGCGGTGCATGCACCGCGCGGGATGCTGGAGTTCTGGGTCGACCCGGACAGCCCCTACCACCGCGAACTGTTCGCCTCGGGCAAGAAGTTCATCTTCTTCTGCGCGGGCGGCATGCGCTCGGCGCTCGCGGCCCAGTCAGTCCACCGGATGGGCCTGGCGCCGGTCGCGCATATGCGCGGCGGCTACGGCGCCTGGGTCAAGGCCGAGGGGCCGACCGAGGAAAAGGAAGCCAGGCTTCCCAGGCCGAAAGACGCGTGACCGCGGCCCGATGACAGGCCTCCAATGACCGGGCATATCGGCATCGTCGCCTGCTCCGCCGAGGGGGCGGCGCTGTGCTACCGCACGATCTGCACCGAGGCGCCGCAGCGCATGGGCACCTATGCGCATCCCGAGGTGACGGTGCATACGCCCTCGCTGGCGCGCTACGCGGCCTGCCTCGACGCCGGCCACTGGGACGGCGTCGCCGAGCTGATGCTCGAATCCGCTGAAGCCCTCTCGCGCGCGGGGGCCGACTTCCTGATCTGCCCGGACAACACCATCCACAACGCGCTCGACCGGGTGATCCCGCGCTCGCCCCTGCCCTGGCTGCACATTGCCGAGGTGGTGGCGCGCGAGGCGCGCGCGAAGGGGTTCGGGCGGCCAGGGATCACCGGCACGAGCTGGCTGGTCGAAAGCGAGGTCTACCCGGCCGCGCTGGAGGCCGTGGGGCTGGACTGGGAGCGCCCGGGCGCAGAGGACCGGGCGGAACTCAGCCGGATCATCATGGACGAGCTCGTCTGCGGGGTTTTCGGGAAGACCTCGACGGCGCGGCTCCTGCGGATCATCGAGCGGCTGGAAAAGGCCGGCTGCGATTCCGTGATCCTCGGCTGCACCGAACTGCCGCTGGTGATCGACGACGAAAACTCCTCGCTCCCGACGCTCGATTCCACCCGTCTGCTGGCGCGGGCGGCTATCGCGCGCGCGGTCAGCGGCTGAGGATATCGCGGATCAGGGCGTTGAAGGCCTCGGGCGCCTCATAGGGCACCCAGTGACCGGTGCCGGGCACGATCTCGAAGCGTGCAGCGGGATGGTGCTCCGCCACATGCGCCCGCACGCCATCCAGGCTCGGGTGCAGGGTCGGGTCGTGCTCGCCGAAGATGAAGTTGAGCTCGCACGACGTTCCGACGAGGTCGTGGGCGACGGGATGCCGGGCCGCGATCCCGCGCGAGCGCAGGCGCACGTCGGCCATGTTCTGCATGTGCAGCGTCATCGCCAGCTCGTCGAGCACGGCGGGGTCGTGGACCATCAGCTTTTCGAGGTTGTGCCGGTAAAGACGCTCGGCTTCTTCGGGCGCCGCGTCCGGGGGCACGGCGCGCAGGTCGTTCGCCTTGCCGCCCCTGGTCAGCCCGAGGATCGGCGTGCCGACGATCGTCAGGCTTTGCAGGCGCGCGCCCTGGGTCTGCGCGATCAGGCCGGAGATCACGCCGCCGAAGG
>JAEPNS010000170.1 GCA_017643325.1 Alphaproteobacteria bacterium
CGCGGTCGAGGCGCTCGAGCGCCTCGCTCGCGTCCAGCCACGCCGCCTCGGCCCGCTCGAGCTTCTTCTCGACATCGCCGCGCAGCTTCATGAGGTCGGACATGGCCTTGCCCTCGTATGGTTCAGGCGCGTTGTCCGGATCGAAAATCGCCCGGTCGATGGCCGTGCGCTGCTCGCCGAGCAGGGTCATCGCCTTTTCGGACTCGCGCACCGCGACGCGCAGGTGCTTGGTGCGTTCACGCGCCTCCGCCGCCGCACGGCGCTCGTCCTTGCGGTTGCCGCGCCTGGGCTTCGGACCCTCCGACCTTGGCTTTTCGTCTGCCCCCGGCTGGCCGCGGCCCAGCAGCAGGTCCCGGTAGTCGTCGAGGCTGCCGTCGAATTCGCGGGCGCGGCCACCGTCGATCAGGATCAGCCGATCGGCCGTCGCCTCCAGCAGATGGCGGTCGTGGCTCACGACCACCGCCGCGCCCTCGAAGGCGTTCAGCGCCTGCACCAGTGCCTCGCGCGCGTCGACGTCGAGGTGGTTCGTCGGTTCGTCGAGGATCAGGATGTGCGGGGCGTCCCGGGTAATCAGCGCCAGCGACAGCCGCGCGCGCTCGCCGCCGGACAGGCGCTTGACCTCCAGGTGCACCTTGTCGCCGGAAAACCCGAACCGGCCGAGCTGCGCGCGCACCACGCCCGGTTTCGCGTCGGGCATCAGGCGGGTCATGTGATCGAGCGGCGTGTCGTCGGCGACCAGCTCCTCGACCTGGTGCTGGGCGAAATAGCCGACACGCAGCTTGCCGCTCGCCGACATCTTTCCCGCCATGGGCTCGAGTTGCCCGGCAAGTAAACGTGCCAGAGTGGTCTTGCCGTTGCCGTTCCGCCCGAGCAGCGCGATCCGGTCGTCCGGGTCAATCCGGAAGGCGAGGTTCGACAGCACCGGGTTGTCCGCCTCGTAGCCCACGGCGGCCTCGTCCGCGACGATCAGCGGCGGGCGCAGTTCGTCGGGATCGGGAAAGTCAAACGAGAGCGTCGGGTCCTCGGTGGCCGCCGCGATCGGTTCCATGCGCTCCAGCGCCTTCATCCGGCTCTGGGCCTGCCGCGCGGTGTGGGCCTTGTAGCGCCAGCGGTCGACATAGGCCTGCAGCTTGGCGCGCTTCTCCTCCTGCCGCGCGCGCATCGCCTCGACCTGGTTCAGCCGCTCGCGGCGCTGGCGCTCGAAGGCATCGTAGCCGCCGGTGTAGAGCGTCGTCTGCCCGCCCTGCACATGCAGGATGTGGTCGGCCACGTTGTTCAGCAGGTCGCGCTCGTGGCTCACGATCACCATCGACGCCGGGTAGGTGCGCAGGAAGGATTCCAGCCAAAGCGCCGCCTCGAGATCGAGATGGTTCGACGGCTCGTCGAGCAGCAGCAGGTCCGGACGCGAGAACAGCAGCCCGGCCAGCGCCACGCGCATGCGCCAGCCGCCGGAGAAGGACGACAGCGGCCGGTGCTGGGCCTCCTCGTCGAAGCCCAGCCCGGCGAGAATGCGCGCGGCGCGGGCCGGCGCGTCATGGGCGTCGATCAGGTTCAGCCGTTCGTGGATGTCGGCGATCCGGTGCGGGTCGGTTTCCGTGTCCGCCGCCGCGAGCAGTTCCTCCCGCTCCTCGTCGGCGGAAAGTACCGTCTCGAACGGGGTCGCCGATCCGCCCGGCGTCTCCTGTGCCACATAGCCGATCCGCGTGCCGCGCGGCGTCTCGACCGAACCGCCGTCGGCCTCCAGCTCGCCCGCGATCACCTTCAGCAGCGTCGACTTGCCCGCCCCGTTGCGCCCGACGATCCCGACACGGCTCTTCGGCGGCAGCGCGGCGCTCGCGTTGTCGAGGATGGTTTGCCCGCCGAGGCGGACGGTGATGGCGTTGAGGGAAAGCATGGCGGCGCGCTGATAGCACGCCCGCCGACCGAACAGGAAGGCATCCGTATAGCCGGTGCTGCGATTACTCCGCTGCGGCGCGCGCGCCTTCTTCCAGCAGCCCCGCCGCCTCCAGCGCGTCGGCGATCCGGCCGATCTCGGCGTCGGTGAGCTTCACCAGCGGCGGGCGGACGACGGCGCGATCCTGCAGGCCCTGGATCACAAGCGCCTCCTTCATGCGGTTGTGCATATCCCCGAAGGGATCGGCGTAGAACGCATTGGTCGCGTGCCACATACGGTCGGAGATGTCCCTCGCACGCGGGAGATCACCGGCCTGCACGGCGCGGAACAGGTCCACCTGCAGCGCCGCGATCACCGACCCCGCGCCGGACAGCAGCCCCTTCGCGCCCATCACCAGCGACGACATCAGCCAGGCCGAGTTGGTGGACAGCACGTTGATCGGGCGCGGCAGGTTCTGCAGCACCCTGATGTGCCGCTCGTGCACCTGCGGCGGCGACCAGTCCTTGATCGCCTTGATCGACGGAATGTTCTCGGCCAGCGCAACCAGCGTGTCGAGCGCGTAGGCCGTGTCGTCGGAGTACTGGAACACGATCAGCGGCAGGTCGGTCGCGTCCGCGATCGTCGCGAAATGCGCGTGCGCCATTTCCGGGCGGTGACGCACGCCGCCCATCCCGAGCGAGTGCGGCGGAAAGCAGAGCAGCGCGGACGCACCGCCGGCCTCGGCCATCTTCGCGATCCGGGCCGCCTCCAGACTGCCGTCGGCATAGACACCGTTGATGACCGGGATGCGGTCGCCGATCTCGTCCATGGTCACGTCGAGAATGCGGACCTGCTCCTCGAAATTGCAGGCATGGATTTCCGACGAGTGGCCGTTGACGGTGATGGCGCTGATCCCGTCGACCGACGCCACATGCGACAGATGCCGCCGCGTCTCGGCCTCGTCGATCGAGAAGTCGTCGTTGAACGCCAGCAGCGTCGCCGGAATGACGCCTTCCGGCACGAAGTTCTTCATACGGCCCATCTATCGTCTCCCGCTTTCACGCGTCCAAGGGTAGTCGAAGTCCTGACCGGCCTCTAGAGCCCTTCGTATTGGCGCTCGCGCACGCGGGTGCAGATCGTGTTCACCGCATCGTCCGGGACTCCCAGACCGGTGAGCACCATGGCCCCCATCTGGAGGCTCGATTCCACGAGTTCCGGTATCGTGCGTGTCGCGCCCGCGCCGTCCAGGTCGGCCGCGTGATCGAGGTCCCGCGCGCGGGCATAGACGGGAATGTCGGGCCAGCGCTGGCGGATGTCGCGGATCGCGTGCTCGGCAGCGCGCTCCTCGTCCAGCGTGATCACGATCGCGCTCGCCCGGTCCGCGCCGACCTTCTCCAGGATATTGGCCCGGGTGCCGTCGCCGAAGAACACCGGCTCGCCGCGCCGGCGCAGCCGCGCGACGAGGTCAGTGTCGAGATCTAGGGCCACGAAGGGCACCTTCTCCTCGTTGAGCAGTTCGGCGACCGCGCGCCCCACACGTCCGTACCCGGCAACGAGGACATGCCCGCCGAAATCGGCGATCTCGTCCGGCGAGGGTTCGAGCGAGGAGACGTCGGCGTTTCGCTCCAGGCGTTCGGACACCTTGGCGCCGAGCAATGCCAGGCCCGGCGTGAGCATCATCGACAGGGCCGCCACGATCAGGAAGAACTGCCCCGCATCCGCCGCGATGATGCCGGCTGCCATCGCGAGGCCGACAACGAGCAGGCCGAACTCGCCCGCCTCCCCCAGCAGGAGCCCGGAGTGCAGCGCGCAGGAAAATGGAAGGCCGAACAGGCGGCCCAGCACGGTGATGAGGACCGTCTTGAGGGCGACCAGGCCGAACATCGAGCCGACGATGAGGACGCCGTAGTCCGCGAACGCGGCGAGATCGATCCCCATGCCGACGGTCATGAAGAACAGCCCCATCAGCAGGCCCTTGAACGGCTGGATGTCGACCTCGATCTGGTGGCGGAATTCGGTCTCTGACAGAAGCAGCCCCGCCAGGAAGGCGCCCAGCGCGAGGCTCAGGCCGGCCGCCGCTGTCGCCGCCGACGCACCGATGGCCGCGAGCAGGGTGATCGCCACGAAGAACTCCGGCGCGCGGGCCGAAGCGGCGAGCCGGAACAGCGGGCTCAGGAT
Source organism: Alphaproteobacteria bacterium (assembly GCA_017643325.1). Classification (GTDB taxonomy): domain Bacteria; phylum Pseudomonadota; class Alphaproteobacteria; order UBA6615; family UBA6615; genus JABJAG01. The sequence continues at coordinate 4,052 of JAEPNS010000170.1, forward strand.
CACCCGGCCAAGCAGGAAGATTGCAACCGCCGCCCCGGCCGCAATCGCGAACCCGATGGCCAGCGCCTCCAGCAGGCTCCCGTCCCCCGCGCCGCCGAACGCACTCACGAGGATCAGGATCGGGACGACCGCCAGGTCCTGCATCAGGAGCACGGAGAACGACGCGCGCCCAACCCGGGTCGAGAGTTCGCGGCGGCGGATCAGCTCCTCGACGACGACCGCGGTCGAGGACAGGGCAAAGCTCGCCCCGATGAGGATCGCGGCGTTCACACTGTTGCCCCAGGCGTAGGCAATGCCCCCGATGGCGAGGCCGCACACGAGGATCTGTGTCGATCCAAGGCCGAGCACCAGCCGGCGCATCGACCACAGCCGTTCCAGCGACAGCTCCAGCCCGATCAGAAACAGCAGGAACACAATGCCGAACTCGGCCAGCACCGTGACGCTCTTCACGTCCGTGATCGTCACATAGCGCAGCCAGTCGAACGTGTCGGTCAGTGCACCGGCGCCGTTCGGCCCGACGAGAATTCCCGCGAGCAGAAACCCCAGCACCGGGCTGACCCGTGCGCGCTGGAACAGCGGCACGAGGATGGCCGCGATCGCGAGGAAGATCACCACCTCGCGCAGGAACGGTATTCCCCCTTCGTGGGGCATCGGCACGGACTCCTTCTCACCCACCCGTAACCGGGCGGGGACCGGATTCGCTACCCGTGATCGTAGTCTGCGAGGGTCGTCCCGTCCTCCACGTAAACGGTGCGCTCGTACCCGTCCGGCCGGCCGTTGGTCAGGCTCTCCAGCAGCCAGTCGGCGATGCCCGGGTAGATCTGGCCTGCGACCTCGCCCATGGGATGGAACACACCCTCGTAGAGCCAGAGTTCGCTCGGCCCGCCGAGGTGCGACCGGAATTCGGCGATGTCCTCGGGCGAGCACAGCTCGTCCATGTCGCCGGCCACAAGCAAGTGCGGGACCTTCAGGTCCTTCGCAACGTCCGGCAGGTGTGCGAGCCGGCCGACGAATGCATCGAACTCCGCCTCGTCGGCGTAGCCCGCCATGTACATGAAGATGCGTTTGAAGTTCGGCTGGGCCTGCTCGAAAATCATGTCGAAGGAGCCGACATTGGCCATCTGGCCGCACACGGCGGACACGCGGTCGTCGGCAGCACCGATCAGCACACCCCAGCGCGACCCCATCGACATACCGAAGATCCCGATCCTGTCTGCATCGACATCGTCGCGGGTCACCAGCCAGTCGATCACCGCCGAGGCCGCCCGCTCATAGTTGTTCTCGGTCTGCCAGGTGCCGTCGCGGTTGCATGCCCCCTGCCCCGGCCCGTCTATGGCACAGACATTCATGCCGCGCGGGACGAATTCGTTGGCGAACGGGTTGCAGACATCCTCCTTCACCTGGTCCATGCCCGGCAGCGCAATGATGGTCGGCTTCGGCCCGTCGCCCGTGCCATCGAGATCGGGTGCCTTGTGAAAGGTTATGTAGGCCTTCTGTCCCGGCGCGAACTCGACGGAATGGCTTTCCATCGTCCCGTTCGACCATTCGACGACCTTGTCGTAGCAGCGGTAGAGGCCCTCGAACCACTCGACCTTTTTCGGGTTCTGGTGGATCGGGATCAGGTGCTGCGCACGCCCGTAACAGATCGCGGCGCGGTGATAGAGCTGGCGCGCCGTCACCAGGCGGCCGCGGTCCTCGGCATCCTTCGCCATGCGTTCGAGGACTTCGGCCCGTTTCGCCCACGCCTTGGGAAACGACCGGCGCCCGGTCACCTTCGAATAGACGGCGTTGAGGTCCTCGAACTTGGTCCCGCGCTCCAGCCGGTTGCCCATGATTCCCGGATGCAGCACGTCCTCGTTGTCGGACAGCATCAGGAAATTGTCGAAGATCCAGCCCTGTTCGGCGCGCAGTTGCGGTTTCGGCATGTCTCGATCCCCCGTCAATCAGCCGTGGTCGTGGTCGGCGATGGTGGTGCCTTCCTCGACATAGACCGTCTTGTGTTCGCCCGCCGGGCGGCCCTCGTTCAGGGTCGTCAGCATCCAGTCCGCCATCGCCGGGTAGATCTCCGACGCGACCTCGCCCATCGGGTGGAACACGCCTTCGTAGAGCCAGAGCTCGCTGTAGTGCGGCAGGTTGGCGCGGAAGGTCGCGATGTCGTCCGGCGTGCAGAGCTCGTCCATGTCGCCCGCCACCAGCAGGTGCGGCTTGTTCAGCTTTTTCGCCACGTCAGGCAGGTGGTCATGGGTCTTCATGTGTTCGTCGAACTCGTCCTCGTCGGTGTGGCCGGTCATGTACATGAAGATGCGTTTGAAGTTGGGCTGGGCCTGCTCGAAGATGATGTCGAACGTCCCGACATTCGCCATCTGGCCGCACACGGCCTTCACCCGGTCGTCATGGGCACCGACCTGCACGCCCCAGCGCGAACCCATGGACATGCCCATCACACCGATCCGCTCGGCGTCGACATCGTCGCGCGCGGCGAGCCAGTCGAGCGCCGCCGCCGCTGCGACGGGATAGTTGCCGCCGTCGAGCCAGGTGGCGTTGTAGTTGCACTCGCCCTGCCCCGGACCGTCCATCGCCAGCACGTTCATGCCGCGCTGGGCGTAGTCGTTGTCGAACGGGTTGCAGACATCCTCCTTCAGCGCGTCCATGCCCGGCAGGATCAGGACCGTCGGCTTCGGTCCGTCTCCCGGCGCCTTGTGGAAGACGGCATGGACCTTCTGACCCTTGTCACCGAACTCCGGCGAGACCTTCTCGATCTGTCCGTCGAACAGCTCGATCATCTTGTCGTAGTTCCGGTAGAGCGCCTCGTAGCACTCGTCCTTGTGCGGATTGCGGTGGATCGGCACGAGATGCTGGGCACGCCCGAAACACAGCGCGGCCCGGTGATAGAGCCGCCGCGCCGTCACGAGGCGTCCCTTCGCCTCGGCCTCCTGCGCCATCTTCTCCAGCACGACCGCGCGCTTCTTCCACGCCTTCGGGAAGGACCGGCGGCCCGTCACCTTCTCGTAGACGGCGTTGAGGTCCTGCACGGCAAACCCGCGGCCGACGCGGG
>JAEPNS010000171.1 GCA_017643325.1 Alphaproteobacteria bacterium
CATCATCGGCGGGCTGTTCGTGCTGGAGACCGTTTCGGTCATCGTGCAGGTGGCGTCCTTCAAGATGACCGGCAAGCGCGTCTTCAGGATGGCGCCGCTGCACCACCATTTCGAACAGAAGGGGTGGGCCGAGCCCACCGTGGTCATCCGTTTCTGGATCATCGCGCTCGTCCTGGCGCTGATCGGCCTCTCGACCCTGAAGCTGCGGTGAGGCGATGAACCAGGCGCATACGACCCCCCTCAACCTGTCGGCCTTCTCGGACCGCACCTATGCCGTGCTCGGCCTGGGCCTGTCCGGCCTCAGTGCGGCTGCCGCCCTCCAGGGCGCGGGCGCACGGGTCTGGGCGTGGGACGACAGCGAGGACCGGCGCGCGGAGGCGCAGGCGCAGGGGATCGCGCCGCAGGACCTGATGGACCGCGACCTGTCGGACGCCGATGCGCTGGTGCTGAGCCCGGGCATTCCCCACGGCCACCCGCATTCGCACCCGATGATCGAGCGTGCGCGCGACGCGGGGTGCGAGATCCTGTGCGACCTCGAGCTTCTGACCCGTGCCGAGGCGGATGCCCGCTACGTCGGCATCACGGGCACCAACGGCAAGTCGACCACGACGGCCCTGATCGGCCACGTGCTGCGCGAACTGGGGATCGCGAACGCCATCGGCGGCAATATCGGCGCGCCGGGCCTGTCCCTGCCGTCGCTCGGCCGCGACGGCGTCTACGTGCTGGAGATTTCCTCCTACCAGCTCGAACTCATGCCCCGCGCGGTCATCGACATCGCGCTGCTGCTCAACATCACGCCGGACCATCTCGACCGGCATGGCGGAATGGACGGCTATGTCGCCGCCAAGCGGCGGATTTTCCGGGGACAGGGTCCCGGACAGACTGCCATCGTCGGCATCGACGACGATGCGAGCCGGAGCATCCATGATGACCTGTCGGGTGTCGACGGGCCGGTCCTCGTGCCGGTATCGACCCGCGAGGCCTGCGCCGGCGGCGTGTTCGTGCGTGACGGCTGGCTGATCGACGACCGCCGCGGCGACGGTGTGCGCGTTGTCGAACTCGCGGATCTGGAAACCCTGCCCGGCGCGCACAATGCGCAGAACGTGGCAGCGGCCTTCGCGGCGTGCAGCGCCGTGCTGGGAGATGCGGACGCGTCCGGCAATGCGCGGATTGCCGGCGCGATCCGCACCTTCCCCGGCCTTGCCCACCGGCAGGAACTGGTGGGCCACCGCGTCGGCGTGCGTTTCGTGAACGATTCCAAGGCGACCAACGCGGAAGCCGCAGCCCATGCGCTGGCCGCCTACGAGAACATCTACTGGATCGCGGGCGGGATCGCGAAGGCGGGCGGGATCGAGTCGCTCGCACCCATGTTCGGGCGCGTCCGGCACGCCTTCCTGATCGGCCAGGACGCGAAGATGCTCGCGGCAACCCTCGACGATCATGTCCCGGTCACGATGTCCGGCGACCTCGCGACCGCGGTGCGTGATGCCGCGCAGGCCGCCGCGGCGGATGCGGCCGGCAACGCGACCGTCCTGCTGTCGCCGGCCTGCGCCTCCTTCGACCAGTTCGCAAGCTTCGAGGCCCGCGGCGACGCGTTCCGCACCGCCGTCGAGGCGCTCGACGGATTCGCCGCACAAGGTTCGGGAGGTACGGCATGACGCCCTTCACCCGGGCCGACACGTCGATCATGGGCCGCTGGTGGTGGACCGTGGACCGCTGGAGCCTGATCGCCATCGCCGCGCTCATCGCCTTCGGCGCGCTGCTCGCCGCGGCGTCCAGCCCCGCCGTGGCCGAGCGGATCGGCCTCGACGCACTGTATTTCATCAAGCGGCATTTCATGCTGCTGCCGGTCGCGATCGCGCTGATCGTGGGCATTTCGACGCTCACGCCGCTGCAGGTGCGCCGGCTGGCCGTGATCGCCTTCCTCGGCTGCCTCGTCCTGCTGGTCGCGACACTGCTCCTCGGGGCCGAGATCAAGGGTGCGCGCCGCTGGCTTTCGGTCGCGGGCTTCTCGCTGCAGGTCACGGAATTCGTGAAGCCGACCTTCGCGGTCGTCGCCGCCTGGCTGTTCAGCGAGGCCGCGCACGACCCGCGCTTCCCCGGCCGCCTCGTGTGCACAGGCCTGTTCGCGCTGGTCGTCGGCCTGGTCATCGCGCAGCCGGACCTGGGACAGGCCGTGGTGATCACGGCCGTGTGGATGGCGCAGTTCTTCCTGGCCGGACTGCCGATGTGGCTCGTCGTCGGCCTGGTGATCCTGGGCGTGTCGGGCCTTGTCGGCTCCTACTTCACGCTCTCCCACGTCGCGAGCCGGATCGACCGCTTCCTCGATCCGGAATCCGGCGACACCTACCAGATCGAGCGCAGCATCGAGGCCTTTTCCAGCGGCGGCCTGTTCGGGCGCGGGCCCGGCGAGGGCCAGGTCAAGGCGGTGCTGCCCGACGCCCACGCCGACTTCGTGTTCGCGGTGGCGGGCGAGGAGCTCGGCCTGATCATCACGCTGATCATCGTGGCGCTGTTCGCCTTCATCGTCCTGCGCGGCATGGCCCGGGCGATGTCCGAGAACAGCCTGTTCGTGCTGCTGGCCGTGTCCGGCCTGCTGGTCCAGTTCGGAATCCAGGCGCTGATCAACATGGGCTCGAGCCTGCAGCTGATCCCGACCAAGGGCATGACGCTGCCGTTCATCAGCTACGGCGGCTCGTCGCTGCTCGGCATCGGGCTGGGCCTGGGCATGACCCTGGCGCTCACGCGACGCCGGAACGGATCGGAGGCGATCACATGAGCGCCGGCACCCGACCCGTCCTGCTCGCTGCCGGGGGCACCGGCGGCCACATGTTCCCGGCGGTCTCGCTCGCGAACGCCCTGTCCGCGCGCGGCCATACGGTCCTGTTCGCCACCGATCCGCGCGGCGCCGCAGTCTCCGACGAGGTGCTCGGCCTCGGCGACACGGTGACCCGCCACACGATCTCCTCGCGCAGCCTGCGCGGCGGCGCCAAGGGCATCGCCGGCGGCTTCGCGGCGCTGGCCCGCGGCTTCATGGAAAGCCGCCGGCTGATCCGCACCTACCAGCCGTCGATCGCCGTCGGCTTCGGCGGATACCCGAGCGTGCCGCCGATCCTTGCGGCCGGGCTCGCCGGGCTGCCAACCGTGATCCACGAGCAGAACGCGGTCCTCGGCCGCGCGAACCGGCGTCTCGCACGCGGGGCGCGCGCCTTCGCCCTGAGCTTCGCCCAGACCCAGCGCCTGAAGTCGGCCGGGCACGCCAAGGCGACCGTCGTGGGCAACCCGGTGCGCGCTGAAATCGCGGCGCTCTCCGCGCGGCCCTACACGCCGCCGAGCGGGGTGATCGACCTGCTCATCGTCGGCGGCAGCCAGGGGGCGCAGGTCTTCTCCAGGATCGTCCCGGCCGCCTTCCGCAGTCTCGACGCGCCCCTGCGCGCGCGCTTCCGGGTCGCCCAGCAGTGCCGGGCGGAGGACATCGACGAGGTGCGCGAGACCTACGCCTCGCTCGGCATGCCTGTCGAGCTGCAGACCTTCTTCGAGGACATCCCGGCCCGCCTCGCCGCCGCACATCTCGTCGTCGGGCGTGCCGGCGCGTCGACGGTGTCCGAACTGACGACGGCCGGTCGCCCGGCGCTCTACGTCCCCTACCCCCACGCCGCGGACGACCACCAGATGGCCAACGCGCGCGCCGTCGAGGCCGCGGGCGCAGGCTGGGTCATGGCGCAGAACGAGTTCACGCCCGCAGCCATGGCCGGCTGGCTGGAGGCGGCTCTGGAATCCTCCGACGCGCTCGCCCGGGTCGCCTCGGCGGCCCGTGCGATGGGCCATCCCGACGCGGCGGAACGGCTCGCCGATCTCGTCGAGCACCTGATGCCCGCCAACGGCAACGGGAACGGCGCCGACCGCGCCGGAATGCGGGAGGCGGCCGAATGAGGACTCTCCCGCTCGACATCGGCACCATCCACTTCGTCGGCATCGGCGGCATCGGCATGAGCGGCATCGCCGAGACCCTGCACGCGCTCGGCTACCGGGTGCAGGGCAGCGACATGTCCGACAACGCCAACGTCCGCCGGCTGCGCGATCTCGGCATCGAGGTCGCGGTGGGTCACGAGGCCGGGAATATCGACGGCGCGGCGGTGCTCGTGGTCTCCACGGCGGTCAAGGCTGACAATCCCGAGGTCATGGCCGCACGCGCACGGCTGATTCCGGTCGTGCGCCGGGCGGAAATGCTGGGCGAGCTGATGCGCCTGAAATGGTCGATCGCGGTGGGCGGCACCCACGGCAAGACCACCACTACGTCCCTGATCGCCGCCATGCTCGACGCGGCGGACCTGGACCCCACCGTGATCAACGGCGGCATCATCAACGCCTACGGGACCAACGCACGCCTCGGATCGGGCGAGTGGATGGTGGTCGAGGCCGACGAATCCGACGGCACCTTCACCAAGCTTCCCGCCGCGATCGCCGTCGTGACCAACATTGATCCCGAACACCTCGACTTCTACGGGACCTTCGACGGTGTCCGCGACGCCTTCAAGACGTTCGTGTCCAACATCCCCTTCTACGGCTTTGCGGCGATGTGCGTGGACCATCCCGAGGTGCAGGCGCTGATCCCGCAGCTGGAGGACCGGCGGATCGTGACCTACGGGTTCTCGCGCCAGGCCGACGTGCGGGGCGTGAACCTGCGCACCGAGGCCGGCGGGCTCCGCTTCGACGTCACGATCGCACAGCGCACCGGCGGCACCGGACGCACGATCGAGGGCCTCACGCTGCCGATGTACGGTGCGCACAACGCCCAGAACGCGCTCGCCGCGGTCGCCATCGCGCTCGAGATGGAGATCGACGACGCGACGATCCGGACCGGCTTCGAGGCCTTCCGGGGCGTGAACCGGCGCTTCACCAAGACCGGCGAGGCCGGCGGCATCACGGTGATCGACGACTACGGCCACCACCCGGTCGAGATTTCCGCCGTGCTCGACGCCGCCCGTTCGGCGACCGACGGCAACGTCGTCGCGGTCTTCCAGCCGCACCGCTACTCGCGCGTCGAGAGCCTGTTCGACGATTTTTGCACCTGCTTCAACGACGCGGACATCGTCTTCGTGTCGGACATCTACCCGGCCGGCGAGGCCCCGATCGAGGGAGTGGACCGCGACGCGCTGGTGGACGGGCTTCGCGCCCGCGGCCACCGCGACGTGCGTCCGCTCCCCGATCCGGACCAGCTGGCGGAACTCGTCGCCGCGAGCGCCGGCGACGGCGACATGGTGGTGTGCCTCGGCGCCGGCACGGTCACCGCCTGGGCGCAGGCCCTGCCCGCGGAACTCGAGAAGCACGTTTCGAAAGAAACGGGGAAGACGGGATGACGATGGCCGCCATGTCCTCTCCCCCTTCGCTGGTCGACCGGCTGCCGCCCGTGCGCGGAGAATACGAGCCGGACGGCGCGATCGCGAAATACACCTGGTTCCGCGTCGGCGGCCCGGCCGAAGTGCTGTTCCGGCCGGCGGACGTGGCGGACCTGGCCAACTTCCTTGCCGGCAAGCCCGACGACGTCCCCGTCACCCTGCTCGGCGCGGGCTCGAACCTGCTCATCCGGGACGGCGGCGTCGAGGGCGTGGTGATCCGGCTCGGCAGGCCCTTTTCGAACATCCGCTGCGACGGCACCACCATCGAGGCCGGCGCCATGGCGCTCGACTACAACGTGGCCAAGGCCGCCCGCGATGCGGGTGTGGCGGGCTTCGAGTTCATGGCCGGCATTCCCGGCACCGTCGGCGGCGGGCTTCGGATGAATGCCGGCGCCTACGGCCGCGAGTTCAAGGATGTCGTCCGCGAGGCCACCGCGCTGACGCCGCGCGGCGAGACGCGTGTCCTGACGCCCGAGGACTGGGGCCCGCGCTACCGCGGTTCGGCCGTCCCGTCCGACTGGGTGTTCGTCGGCTGCGTCATGGAAGGCGTGTGGGGCAACGAGGCCGAGATCACCAAGGCGATGGAACTCGTCCAGGAATCGCGCGAGGAAACCCAGCCCATCCGCACCCGTACCGGCGGCAGCACCTTCAAGAACCCGAACGGACACAAGGCGTGGGAGCTGGTCGACCAGGCCGGGTGCCGCGGACTGAAGCTGGGCGGCGCGCAGGTCTCGGAGAAGCATTGCAACTTCCTGGTGAACACCGGCAACGCGACGGCTGCCGACATCGAGGGGCTCGGCGAGGAGGTGCGCCGACGCGTCCGCGAGACATCCGGGATCGAGCTGGTCTGGGAACTGGAACGGATCGGCGTGCTGGCGGGAGGTGACGGATGACCGGCGCGTCCCGAAAGCATGTCGCGGTCCTGCTGGGCGGCACGTCCGCCGAGCGCGAGGTGTCCCTGCAGTCCGGCGCGCAGTGCGCGGACGCGCTGCGCGAGGCCGGTTACGAGGTGCGCGAGATCGATGTCGGCCCGGACCTGGAGGCGCTCGTGCGCGCGCTGTCGTCGCCCCGGCCCGACGTGGCCTTCAACGCGCTGCACGGCCTGTGGGGCGAGGACGGCAACGTCCAGGGCGTGCTCAACCTGATGGGCATCCCCTACACGCATTCCGGACTGCTCTCGTCGGCGCTGGCGATGGACAAGTGGCTGGCGCGCGGGATCTTCGAGCGTGAGGGCATGCGCGTGGCCAACGGAAAGCTGACGACGCGCGACGAGGTGCTGGCGGGCGATGTCCTGCCGCGCCCCTATGTGATCAAGCCGAACGCCGAGGGATCTTCGGTCGGCATCCAGATTATCGACGAGACGTCCAACGGCCCGGACCCGGACCGGATCGAGGACGTGCCGATCCTCGCCGAGGCGTTTATCGCCGGGCGCGAGCTCACCGTCTCGGTCATGGGCGGCCCCGGGGAAGATCCCCGCGCGCTTGCCGTCACCGAACTGCGGCCCAAACGCGGCTTCTACGACTACGAGGCGAAATACACGGACGGCATCACCGAGCATCTCGTTCCCGCGCCGATCGACGACGATCTCGCCGCGCGCGCCATGGACTGGGCCGTACGCGCCCACACGGCCCTCTATTGCCGAGGCGTCACGCGCTCGGACTTCCGGTACGACGAGGACCGCGACGACCTC
>JAEPNS010000172.1 GCA_017643325.1 Alphaproteobacteria bacterium
GGTGTCGGCCGCAAGACCATGCCTTCGGATATCCTGAAGACCTACGAGCGCGTGTACCCGTTCGGCTGGCTGGGTGTGTTGTCGGAAACGCGCCCCGTGGACGAGGAACTGATCTACGCCAATCACGAGCGGGGCTTTGCCCTTTGTTCCCAGCGGTCGATGAGCCTGAGCCGCTATTATGTGCAGTGCCCGGTCGATGAGGACCTCGAGGAGTGGCCCGACGACCGGTTCTGGGACGAGCTCAAGGCGCGCCTGCCGGACGATGCGGCGAACCGGATGGAAACCGGCCCGTCCATCGAGAAATCGATCGCGCCGCTGCGGAGCTTCGTCGCAGAGCCGCTCCAGCACGGCCGGATGTTTCTCGCGGGCGACGCGGGCCATATCGTGCCGCCCACCGGCGCCAAGGGCCTGAACCTCGCCGCGTCGGACGTCCACTACCTGTCCGAAGCGCTGATCGCCCACTACGAGAACGAGGACGACAGCGGCCTCGAAGACTACTCGATGCGCGCGCTGGCCCGCATCTGGAAGGCCGAGCGTTTTTCCTGGTGGATGACCAACATGTTGCACAAGTTCCCGGACCAGGGCGCATTCGGAGCCAAGATGCAGCTCGCGGAGCTGGAATACCTGACGTCGTCAAAAGCCGCGATGACCGCCCTGGCCGAAAACTATGTCGGGCTGCCTTACTGATCGAACTGGATAGTGTGCCGCGACAGCGGTGCCGGGAAGGGGAAGCGAACAAATGGACTCGAACCGGGACTGGGACAGCCAGCCGCCCTATATCCACGAAGACTACAAGTCGACCGTGCTGCGCGGGCCGACCAAGCCGCTCATGCCGATCCCGGAAGGCCTGTCCGAACTGACCGGCCCGGTCTACGGGCACGAGGCTGTCGGGGAACTCGATTCCGATCTGACCCGGAACGCGCGCGTCAACGGCGAGCCGCTCGGCGAGCGAATTATCGTCGCGGGCCGTGTGGTGGACGAGAACGACCGACCCCTGCCGAACACACTGGTCGAGGTGTGGCAGTGCAACGCCGCCGGGCGTTACGTGCACGAGGCCGACCAGCACGACGCGCCACTCGATCCGAACTTCCTCGGCGCCGGACGCTGCGTCACCGACGAGAACGGGCGCTACGAGTTTCGCTCCATAAAGCCCGGTGCCTATCCGTGGCGGAACCATCACAACGCGTGGCGGCCGAACCACATCCACCTGTCGCTGTTCGGTCACAGCTTCGTGTCGCGGCTCGTGACCCAGATGTACTTCCCCGGTGACCCGCTGTTTCCCTTCGACCCGATATTCAACGGGGTGCCCGAGGGCGCGCGCGAACGGATGATCTCGACCTTCGATATCGAGCTGACCGAGCCGGAGTTCGCTCTCGGCTACAACTTCGACATCGTGTTGCGCGGCCCGAAGGCCACGCCGATGGAGGACTGATCGATGAAGCGTGGACAGACACCGTCCCAGACGGTCGGGCCCTTCTTCGCTTACGGCCTCGTCCCGGAGCAGTACAACTATCCATTCAAGAGCCTTGCCGGGGGCGAGCTGGCAGGCGACACCACCGAAGGCCAGCGCATCCGCATCCTCGGTCACGTTTATGACGGGGCCGGTGACCTGATTCCCGATGCCATCATCGAGATCTGGCAGGCAAACGCGCACGGTCGCTACAACCATCCGGCCGATGACCGGAAGGACAACCTGCTCGACCCCGAGTTCAAGGGCTTCGGCCGTGTCGGCACAGGTACGACCGACGACAACCGGTTCGTGTTCGACACCATCAAACCCGGTAGTGTCGACGGCCGGCAGGCGCCGCACCTCAACGTGATCGTGCTGATGCGCGGCATGCTGCTTCACGCCTACACGCGGATCTACTTCTCCGACGAGGAGGACATGAATGCGGCTGACCCGGTGCTCGGCTCGGTTCCGGAGGATCGGCGCGACACGTTGATCGCGAAGCGCGATGTGGAGATGCCGGGGACCGTGTACCGCTTCGACATTCACATGCAGGGCGACCGCGAGACCGTGTTCTTCGATGTCTGATCCGCGTCGGGCCACCCCATGACTGCCGATCCGTTCGGCGCACCGTCGCACGGCGACCTGTTCGCGGATCCCGAGGCGCGCGAACTCCTGTCCGACGCGCGCCGCGTGGCCGCCATGGTCCGGGTCGAGGCCGCGCTCGCCCGGGCGCAGGCCGCGTGTGGCGTGATTCCGCAGGAATCGGCTGACACGATCGCGCAAGCGGCGGACGGTTTCGAAGCCGATGCCGCGGCGCTCGGGAAAGGTACCGAGAGCGCCGGCGTGCCGGTGCCGTCGCTGGTCGCACAGTTGCGCGCCGCGGTCGGCGGGGACGCGGCAACGCATGTCCACTGGGGCGCGACATCGCAGGATATTCTCGACACGGCGTTGGTGCTTGTGCTGCGCGATGTCCTAGAAAGGTTCGACGCGCAGCTCGCGCGCCTGGCCGATGGCCTGTCGGCCATGGCGCGAGAGCATGCCGGAACCCTAATGCTTGCCCGAACGCGCCTGCAGCAGGCTGCCCCGACCACGTTCGGATTGAAGGTGGCGGGCTGGCGCGCGCCGATCGTCCGGCACAGGGAACGGCTGGCGGAGCTTCGCAAGCGCCTGCTGGTCGTCCAGCTCGGCGGTGCCGCGGGGACGCTGGCGCCGTTGCGCGGGCAGGGGCCCGACGTGCGTGCGGCGCTGGCGAAGGAACTGGGTCTTTCGGACGCCGCGCTGCCCTGGCACGTGCAGCGCGACGCCGTGGCGGAGCTGGCCGGCTGGCTCTCCCTCGTGACCGGCTCGCTCGGAAAGATGGGTCTGGATGTCGGGCTGCTGGCCCAGAGCGAGGTCGGCGAGGTTCGTGAGTCCGGGGAGGCGGGGAAGGGCGGCTCGTCGACGCTCCCGCAGAAATCGAACCCGGTCGGGAGCGAGGTTCTCGTCACCCTTGCGCGCTACAACGCTCACCAGGTCGGGGCGATGCATTCCGCGATGGTGCAGGACGGTGAGCGCAGCGGCGCGGCCTGGTCGCTCGAGTGGCTGGTGCTTCCGAACATGATTCTCGCGGCCTCGGGCGCGTTTTTGCATGCAATCCGGATCGTGGACAACCTGGTGGTCGACACCGGTCGTATGCGCGCGAATATCGAGGCCACGAACGGCCTGTGCCTGGCTGAAGCCGTGTCGTTCGCGCTGTCGGAACACCTGCCGCGTGAGGAGGCGCAGGCGCTCGTGAGCGAGGCGTGCCGGACCTGCGTCGCGGAGGGCCGTCATCTCGTGGACGTCGTGTCGAAGGCGAGCGACGCGCCGGTCGACTGGGACAGGGTGCGCGACCCGGCGAACTGGACCGGAACCGCGTCCCGAAGCGTCGAGGATGCGCTGGGGCTGTCCTGACTAGCTGTCGAAGATCCTGGACATGAGCGAATGCGGTACACGCCGGCGCTCGAGGTAATCCCGGTCGAACTGGGCGGCGTCGGCCAGGGCCCGCGTGTCCTTGATCGCGATCCGCCCGTTGTTTTGCTCGATAAGCCCGTCGTTGCGCAGCCGTTTCATGGTCCGGTTCACATGAACGGTGCTGAGTCCGAGCGTATCGCCGATCACTTCCTGGGTAAGCGGGAACTCGAAGCTGTCGCCGGAACTCTGGTCGACATGTTCGAGGCGGATCAGCAGCTCCATGACCAGGTGGGCGATCCGCTCATAGGCCGAACGGCGGCCGATGCGCACGATCTGTTCGGCGAGGATGGCGTCGTGTTCGCCGGCGGACCAGCACAGCAGGGCGGCGAGCCGGGGCTCTGTCTTGAAGATTTCCAGCATCTGGTCGGGGTTCGCGCCCGCGAACTGGCAGTCTGTGAGTGTCCGAACCGACGTGTCGGCCTCGTCGAACAGGGCGGCGTAGAGATTCACAAAATCGCCCGGAATCAGGAACGACACGATCTGGCGCTTGCCGTCTTCGAGGGTCTTGTAACGGTAGGCCCAGCCCTCGATCAGGATCAGGGTCAGGTCGGCAGGTTCTCCCGCTTCCACGACGTCCTTGTTGGCGGCGAACCCGTTGCTCTCGGACTGCAACTCGGCCAGATGGGAGATTTCCTCGTCCGAAAGGTCGACCACGCCATCGAACTTGCGTTCGAGAACCGTACGCGCGTCTTTCTCGTCGTTGTCCGCCGGTGTGATCGCGTCAACAATGTCCTTCAAGATCATTTGCTTACTTCCCCGTTTGTCCCCTAAAGCCGCGATGGTCTGGTCCCAGCCATGAAACAAACTCCCCGCACGACCGTTCCTGTTCAAAGCGGCGGGCTCGTCGAGATTTGCAAGGTGAGCCCGGGATTATAACGGTACAAACGCAAGATGGTTCCAATAAGTCAGCATTCCGTTCCTGCGCGGAACAGCATCGGGGAAGACGCCGTCGAGCCGCTGATCCTTGCGGACGAGGCGTTCTCGGCATTGGAGCGTGACTGCCGGGCCGCGGAAGAGACGATCCATCTCTGCTACCGGATCATCGATCCCGAGTTTCCGCTGCTCTCCGAAGAGACGGACGGCGCGGAGACGTCCCGGTGGGTCGACCTGCTCGCCGACCGTGTCCGCGACGGAGTTCACGTCCGAATCCTGATGGCGGATTTCGACGAGATCGTCGCGACGGGAATGCACCGGGAAGCACGGCACAGATTCGAGGTCTTCCGAAAGGCGCGCGAGACGCTGTCCCCGGAGGAACAATGCCGTTTCGAAGTGATTTGCGCCCAGCATCCGGCGCGTATCGGGGCGGTGGCCGCGTTGGCGGGCTGGCCCACGGCGCGGCGCCACCTGCTGGAGGAAATCGACCGCCTGAACGAGACCATCCGGGAGGACGGCCCGGACAAGGCACGCGAACATCTCGAACTGACGCCCGAGATCGCGCGCTACGTGCGCTTTGACGAGGCACACGGCCGGTACGAAAACCGGTTTTTCCCACCCCATCGCGTCCGCCCTGCAACCCATCATGAGAAACTTGCGGTGCTCGACGCGCGGGTCTGTTTTGTCGGCGGAATAGACGTCTGCGACATGACCTATGACGACGCCGGACACCAGAACGATCCGGCCTGGCACGACATCGGCTACCGGATCCTGGGGCCTGCGGCCAGGTCGGCCGAGGCGTATTTCCGGCGCCGGTGGACCCACGCCGGCGGTGAAGAAATCGGAACGCTGGAGGAAGCGAAGACCGGCACGGCATCGCCTGTCTCGCTGGTGGCCACTCGGTCGGTCGACCGGCGCGGGCCTTTCGCGGCCACGCCGAAACCCGACGTCACCGATATCCGCGATCGCGTGTTCGCGCTTGCGTCCCGGGCGCGTGATTTCATCTACATCGAGAACCAGTTCCTGCGGGACGTCGATCTGGCGCATCAGATCGCGCAGCGCGCCCGGGTGGTCGAGGGCCTGCAGGTCGTCGTCGTGCTGCCGGTGGTGCCGATCCGTTCGGTCGAGGACGGACGCATCGACGAGGCGGCCGAACACGGGCTCGCCCTCCAGTACGAGGCGATCGATATCCTTCGGGAGGCGTTCGCGGACCGGCTCGGCGTGTTCACGCTGGCGCGCCCGGAACATGCCGCCGGCGAAGGCCTGGATGTCGTGGCCGGCAGCAAGATGGTCTATGTGCACAGCAAGCTTCTGATCGTCGACGACCGCTGCGCGGTTGCGGGATCTGCCAACTTCAACGGTCGCAGCTTCTACTGCGACAGCGAACTCGCGTTCGAATGGCATTCCGGCGACGACATCCGCGCGCTTCGGCTGCGGCTCTGGCGCCAGGTGCTCGGCGACCCCGACGGGATCGAGACATGGCCGCCGGGCGAGTTTCTCCAGCACTGGCGGGGTGCCGCCGAACGAAATGCCGCGCGGCCGCCGGGCGACCGAGCCGGGTTTGTGGTGCCCTATCCGGGACCCGAGGACCGGCCGGCCGGGCGAAAGCACTGGCTCGTGCCCGACATGCTGGTCTGACCGACATGCCGGACACCGGAAACCCTCGGGAGGTTCAGGATGTCATCTTTGTCCCATGACACACCCGGCGCCGGAAACGACCGCCGGGGCCGCGCCGCCGCCTCGCCGACGCGCATTCCACCGGCCGGCTGGAGGGATATCGCCAAGCGCGTGATCTCCGAGTTCGGCGACGACCGCGTGACGCTGGTCGCGGCCGGCGCGACTTTCTTCATGCTGCTCGCCCTGTTCCCGGCGCTGGCGGCATTCGTGTCGATCTACGGGGTTGTCTCGGACCCGAAGACGCTCGCCGACCATATTGCGTACCTCGGCGGGCTGTTGCCTGCCGGCGGGCTCGAGCTCATCGAGGAACAGCTTCGCAAGCTGGTCTCGCGTGACCCGGCGGCCCTGAGTGCCGGTTTTGTCATCGGGCTGCTGGTCGCGCTGTGGGGTGCGAACAGCGGCGTGAAGACGCTCTTCACCGCGATGAACGTGGCGTATGACGAAGAAGAGAAGCGCGGTCTTGTGCGGTTCCACCTGACCACGCTCGCCTTCACCCTCGGGGCGATCGGGATCGGGGTGGCGCTGCTGTTGAGTGTCGGTGTCGTGCCTGTCCTGCTCGACTATGCGGGCCTGCGCGACTCCGTCGAATGGCTCATCTCGGTGGCCCGCTGGCCCCTTGTGTTCCTGGTCTGCTGGATCGGCATCGCGCTGATCTACCGCTTCGGGCCCAGCCGCACGCATCCGAAGTGGCGCTGGATCCTTCCCGGCAGTTTCGCCGCCACGCTGCTGTGGCTCGCGATGTCGGTCCTGTTTTCCTGGTATCTCCAGAACTTCGCCGACTACAGCGCGACCTACGGGTCGCTGGGAGCGGTCGTCGGGTTCATGATGTGGACCTACCTGTCGTCGATCGTCCTGATCATGGGGGCCGAACTCAATTCAGAGATCGAGCACCAGACCGCAATCGATTCGACGGTCGGCTCCGATCGTCCCATGGGCGAACGTGGCGCCGTGATGGCCGACACGCTGGGGGAGGCGTCGGACGAGGCGCGGGACTGACTACGCCAGCCCAAAAAAGGACAGAAGCGCGAGGACAACGACGACGAGACCCACCAGGTAGATGATGTTGTACATGGAAGGCTC
>JAEPNS010000173.1:0-232 GCA_017643325.1 Alphaproteobacteria bacterium
TGAAGGCACTCGATCATGACGATGTCATCGAGCAGGCGTCCGCATGGCGCAAGACCGGACGCAACGTGGCCATCGCCACTGTCGTCAGCACCTGGGGCTCCTCGCCCCGCCCGACGGGCAGCCAGCTCGCCGTCGATGAGGATGGCAACATGATCGGTTCCGTGTCGGGTGGCTGCATCGAGGGCGCCGTTGTCCACGAGGCGCGCGAGGTCATGAACGACGGCAAGCCGCG
>JAEPNS010000173.1:242-7045 GCA_017643325.1 Alphaproteobacteria bacterium
GACGAGATGGCCTGGGAGGTCGGCCTTGCCTGCGGCGGCAAGGTCGAGGTCTGGGTCGAACGGCTCGACTGAGGCGAACCCATGCAGCCGGACACTCTCGAAAAGCTCCTCAGCGCCCTTGAGAACAAGCGTCCCGTCGCGCTGGTCTCGGAACTGGAGACAGGCGAACAGGCGCTCGTGTATCGGGATTCGACCGAAGGCGGGCTCGAACTGAGCGACGAACAGGTCGCGGCTGTCCGCGCGGCCATCCGCGACGACAAGAGCGGCCGGATCGACAGTGAGAACACGAAGCTCTTCGCAAAAGTGTTCAACCCGCCCAAGCGGATGATCATCGTGGGGGCGGTGCATATCGCGCAACCGCTGGTCACCCTTGCGCAGACCTCCGGCTACGAGGTCGTGATCGTCGACCCGCGCGGCGCCTTCGCCTCGGCAGACCGTTTTCCGGGCGTGACCCTCACCGAGGACTGGCCGGACGACGCGCTCAACGAACTGGGCATCGACACCCGCACCGCGGTGGTTACGCTGACCCACGACCCGAAACTCGACGATCCCGCTCTCGAGGTCGCATTGAGGTCCGACGCGTTCTACATCGGCTCGCTTGGAAGCAAACGCACCCATGCGCGCCGGGTCGAGCGCCTGACAGAAGCGGGCCTCTCGGAAGAAGAGATCGCCCGTATTCACGCGCCTGTCGGCCTCGCAATCAATGCGAAGAGCCCCGCCGAGATTGCGATCTCGATCATGGCGCAGGTCACACAGGTTCTGCGCGCCGAATGAAATTCGGCCCCCTCCCCGTCCGCGATGCGCGCGGTGCGACGCTCGTCCACGGCCAGACACTCGGCGGCCATCGCTACCGGAAGGGGCACGTTCTCGAAGCAGACGATATCGCGCGTCTCGAAGAGGCCGGCGTCGAACGTGTCACGGTCGCATTGTTCGAAGAGGGGGACGTCGACGAAAACACAGCTGCGCGGCGTCTTGCCGAGGCAGCGGCTGGACCCGGCGTGCGCACCGGGACCGAAGGCACGGGTCGCGTCAACCTTTTCGCCGCCCACGCAGGCCTTGCCCAGCTGGACCCGGACGCGGTGAACCGCGTGAACGCGATCGATGAAGGCATCACGATCGCCACGCTCAATCCGCTCGATCGCGTCGACGAGGAACAGGTCGTCGCGACCGTGAAGATCATTCCTTTCGCCGTTTCCCGGGAAGCGCTGGCAAGGGCGGAAAGCGCGGCACAGGAGGGCGATGGCCTTGTTGCCGTCCGTCCCTACCGTCCCCGCGACATTGCGCTGGTCCAGACCGACCTGCCCGGACTCAAGGCGAGCGTGGCCGAAAAGACCGAAACGGTCATCCGCCAACGGGTCGAGGCGATGGGAAGCCGCCTGCGCGACACGCGAATGGTAGACCACGATGCGGATTCGCTTGCCCGAGCGCTCGACGACACGATCGCCGGTGGATCGGACCTCGTTCTCATCGTCGGCGCGTCGGCGACAGTCGACCGGAAGGACGTGATTCCTGCGGGGATATCGAACGCGGGCGGCGAGATCGACCACTACGGCATGCCGGTCGATCCCGGTAACCTTCTAGTCCTTGCCCATATCGGGCACGTCCCGGTCCTGGCGTTGCCCGGATCGGCGCGATCCCCGCGACCCGGGGGAAACGACATCGTTCTGGAGCGAATCCTTGCCGACATCCCGGTCGACGGCGCACAGATCATGGCCATGGGAGTCGGCGGCCTGATGAAGGAAATCCCCTCACGCCCCCTGCCGCGCCGCACCGCCGCGCCGCGACGCCCCCGTCACTCCGAGGAGGACGCCCGGTTTGCCTGCCTCGTACTCGCGGCGGGCCGATCCCGGCGAATGGGAGATGTGAACAAGCTTTTGATCGGGGTCGACGGAAAGCCGATGGCGCGCCATGCAATCGATGCCGCGCTCGACGCCGGGTGCAATCCCGTAATCGTTGTGACCGGTCATGCCGCAGACGACGTGCAGGCTGCGCTCGGCGAGGACGTAACCTATGTCCACAACCCCGACTATGCCGAGGGTCTGAGCACATCCCTTCGTGCCGGCGTGACCGCGTTGCCCGAGAACTGTGACGGCGCTGTCGTGGCGCTCGGCGACATGCCGCGAATTACCGCCGAACACATGCGTTCTCTCATGCAGGCGCACGACACGGATGAGGGACACCTGATTTGCGTGCCGACCTGGAAGGGCAAGCGCGGCAATCCTGTCCTCTGGGATCGGCGATTCTTCGACGACATGACGGATCTTGGCGGCGACGTCGGGGCCAAGCACCTGATCGGCACCAACGAGGATCTCGTGATCGAGGTGCCACTGGATGACGACGCCATCGTGACCGATGTGGACTCGCCGGACGCGCTGGAACGGCTGGCCGAACGTGGCGCAAGGATCGAAAAGTAGGGATTGCGCGCGCGACGTCCGACAGGCGAACCGTTCAGGCGCGCTTGTCCAGCAGCATCCCGGCCATCTCGTAGGCCACACTGAGAACTGCAGCATTCGCCTTGTAGCCTTGTGCAGCCATCCGCAGTTCCACGGCCTCTCCCGCAAGATTCACATCCGGTGCCCCGACTAGGCCTTTGGCATCGGCGCGCGGATCGTAAGCCATATGGACCGGCATCGGGGGCGTCGCAGACGGAACCGGACGCGCGTCGACCCCGCCGCCGGCGCGCGCACTCTGGACGACACGCTGTGCATGATACCCGTCATAGGGATCGAGGCGCCCGACGGTGCGGGCGTTGACAACATTCTTTGCCGCGACATCGAGCCTCAGCGTATTCGCCTGCATTCCCGAAATCGCGTTCTGGGCCGCTTGGATCACTTCGCGCCCTCCTTCGTTTTCAAGGTGAGGCGAAGCGGAGCCGATTTCCAATCCCATCGTCTCGAATGCGGTTCGAATTGTGCGAAATTGACGGGAACGAGCCAAAAAATGTCGAAGAAACAGGACTTTATCGCACTCGCCACGAGCGTCCTGCTTGTCGCGGTATCGTCGGTCCAGGTCTCCGGCGAAAACCAGGAACTGACCACGTACGAATACCGAGATTTCGACAAAGGCATGCTTGAGTTCGAAACCCAGGACTACGACGCGGCATTCGAGTATTGGAAATCTCTCGCGCGTGAGGGGGTTCCGGAGGCGCAATACAATATCGGCCGGATGCACGCCTACGGGGAAGGTGTTCCCAAGAATTATGAGGAAGCTTTCGCCTGGTTCCTGCGCGCCGAGCACAACGGCGCGGCGGAAGCCACCGATGCGCTGAGGCAACTGCGCCGCTATCTCAGCCCGGAGGGAATCTCCGATGCGAAGACGCGGGCGACACAAATCGCGCGAATGGAAGCGGGGATGGAAGATCCCGACTTACGACCACGCCTGTATGGAACCGCGTCGGTTCCCGAGGACGTCCCCCTCCCCGACACCGGCGGCTGAGCGGCACGGAAAATCCGCCGCACCGAAGCGCGGCGGGTTCCAGTGATTAAGAATTCGGGCTGAAGGCCGGTTACCAGTTCGCCTTGCTGGTCTGTCCTCCCGACGCAAACGCGCGGCGGAGCTGATCGAGCTCGTCACACCCGTTCGGACACAGCGCCTCCAGTTTGGCGAGAGTCTGCTCCGCTTCGTCGCGCCTGTCGGTCTCCAGATAGAGTTCACCGACATACTCCAGGGCACCCTTGTGATCGGGGTTGAGGCGCAGCGCGCGCTTGTAGTTGCGCTCGGCGCGGTTGAAGTCCTTGGTCTTGCGGTAACTGAAGCCAAGCAGGTTGTAGGCGTCCGCTTCGCGCGGGTTCGTCTCGACCACGTCGTTCAGAACACTGATCGCACGATCATAGTTCTCCTCGCGGATCAGCGATTCCGCGTTCGCGATCTGGGTTCGGACTTCGGCCGGGGTCAGTTCGGTGGTCGTGGACGTGCTGGCTGCGATCGCGCTGCCGGCGCCAAGGGCGAGAGACGTCGCGACGATCGCCGCGGCAAAACTGAAACGCATGGGATGGAATCTCCAGTTTGAGCGGGGCTCCCTCGCAGCCCCTGTTCACTTTTCACTCAGGCACCCCCGAATCACCTTTCGGCACCTGATGGGCATGCTACCCTTCGAGTCTAAGTAGTGGCAAACGGAAGCCGTTCAACACAATGTCAGCGTCCGACACGCCGATTTCTAGGAATCGGCCCGGAAAACACGCAAAACCAGCGAATATTCGGATCACCAAGCGGGGCCTGCGCCTCGGGAGCGGCCTGATCCTGTTCGCCTTCGTGTGTTCACACCTGGCGAATCATGCGCTCGGGCTTGTCTCGCTCGATACCTTGGAGGCAGGACATGCCGTGTTCGCGGCGGTCTGGCAGAACCCGCTGTCCGGCGGAATCGTGGTGCTCGCGATGACGGTTCATGTCTGTCTCGCACTGCACGCCGTCTACAGCCGGCGCAAGTTGAAGATGCGCTTCGGCGAAGCCGCCCAGCTTCTCCTCGGCTTCGCCGCCCCCATCCTGCTCGTGAGCCACATCCTGGGGACACGTGTCGCGGAACTGCTTTTCGACACCAGTGGCGGATATCTCTATGTGGTGATGGCGCTGTGGGTGGACAGCCCGATGCACGGTATCCGCCAGACCGCCGCAACACTCGTCGTGTGGATCCACGCGAGCATCGGACTGTACTACTGGCTGCACCTCAAACCCTGGTTTACGCGCTGGGCGCCGTGGCTGTTCGGTATCGTGTTGCTGCTGCCGGTCCTCTCGCTGCTCGGCTTCGTATCGGCGGGACGCGCGATTAACCGCCTGCTGCAGGAGGATCCCGGCCTGCGCGTCGACATTGCGATCGACGCGGGCGCGCCCGTCGCAGCCGAAATTGCATTCCTTTACCGGCTCGAGCAGCAAATCTTCGTCGCGATCGCGGTGATGATCGTCCTGGTCCTCGTCGCCCGGGCAATTCGAATCTACATCGCGAGCCGTGCCGGAATCGTCAATATCACCTATCCGGAGGGCCGCTCGGCGAGCGTGCCGCCGGGAACGACCATCCTCGAGGCGAGCCAGCTGCACGACATTCCGCATGCCGCCGTGTGCGGCGGGCGTGGCAGGTGTTCGACCTGTCGCGTCCGCATCAACGGGCCTCTCGAACGGCTGCCCCAGCCCGACGATTCGGAACTCAAGGTTCTGCGGCGTGTCGGTGCCGCGCCCGACGTGCGGCTCGCCTGCCAGACCCGGCCCACCGAGGATCTTTCCGTGACACCGCTGCTTCCGCCGAACGCGAGCCCGCGCGACGGATTCGCCAAGTCCGCGGCCATGCAGGGACAGGAACAGGAGATCGCGATCCTGTTCGCCGACATCCGGGGCTTCACGACGTTTTCGGAGCAGAAGCTGCCCTACGATGTGGTTTTCCTGCTCAACCGGTATTTCCGTTCGATGGGCGAAGCGATCGAGAAAGCGGGCGGGCGCGTCGACAAGTTCATCGGCGACGGGATCATGGCGCTGTTCGGGATCGACGGAAATCCGCGCGACGGCGCCCGCGCGGGCCTGAACGCGGCCGTGACAATGTCGGAATGTCTCGACGAGCTGAACCAGTTGCTGGATGCCGACCTGCCTGAGCCGCTTCGGATCGGCATCGGGATTCATGCCGGTCCCGCCATCGTGGGCGAAATGGGCTACGGCCGGGCCATATCCGTGACAGCCATCGGCGATACCGTGAATACCTCCAGTCGTCTGGAGGCCAAGACAAAGGATTTCCGGGCCCAGCTGATCGTCTCGCAGCACCTCGCGGACGTGGCCGGGCTGGATACGAGCTTGCTCAGAAAAGAGCAGATCGAGGTGCGCGGGCGAAAGGAGCCGATGGATATCGTCGTTCTCGACGACGCCAAGGAGCTTCGCGCTTTGCTGGACCAGACTCCCGTGGACCGGCGCGCTGCTGCACCAATCCCTCAGCCTGCGTCCTGACCTTCCGCGGCCTTGTCGGCCGCCCGCTGGAGTACCGCCGGCCAGTTGGACAGCGAAACCATGTGCGCATAGGCGATCGGCAGCCAGTTCTTGCGACGCCAGTCGAGGAAGACCTCGTCGCTGAGCGCCTCGAACTTCTCGCGGTCGATCACCTTGTAGCCCTGCATCTGGATCTTACGGTCGTCGGCGAGCCGGATCTCGGTGGAATTGTCGGTCAACAGGCCGCGCTCGTTCAGCTCCGACACGAACTTCTGGGTCGCCTCGTATTGGGCGTGGTAGGCGCGGCAGAACTCCATCGCCTGGTTCGTGACCTCGGTCGGTTTGCCGTCGCCGTCGAACAGCGGGCGCGCACCGCCCTCTTCCAGGAATCCGGAGTCCTCGTCCACGCACAGAATGAATTGCTGCTGCTCTGCATTTTCCATCAGGATGAACGGGTAACGCCGGACGTAGGCCGGGACATAGGCGCCACGCGCCCAGTTCTTGCCCTCCGGATCCACAAATGCGTTGACGCCGGTCCGCAGGCCGGTGATCGCCACCGGCAGGAAGGGCTCCGTGTTGGAGAACACGACGGGATAATGCCGGGCGGCGATCGCGAACTCGACGACGTTGAGCGGAATCGCGTTGGCATTCGCCGCGAAACCGACATCGATCTCGTCCTTCATTCCGATGCTCGAATGGCGGCCCGCCTCGATCGGACGCGGCGCCTTGTAGAACAGCGGGAAACGCGGAGCTTCAGCCTCGGCGGCCGTGCCTGCAGCCTGCGGCTCCTCGACCGGCTCGTCCTTCGCCTTTTCCTTCTTCGGCTTACGCGCCATCAAACTGTCTCCGTTGGTTTCCCGGACAAATATGCGCAAACGTTAAAATGAACCGTTAACGCAATG
>JAEPNS010000174.1 GCA_017643325.1 Alphaproteobacteria bacterium
GCGGTGCGCGCGATCTTGTGGTTTTTTTTGGCGAGGCGGGTACGGGTATGTGTGGAATCGCCGGTGAATTGAGGTTCGACGACAAGTCGGTCGCTGGTGCGACCCTTTCGGCGATGGCGCAGGCCATGGTTCGCCGCGGTCCGGACGCAGACGGGATTGTCGCGCGCGGACGTGTCGGATTCGCGCACCGGCGTTTGAGAATCATCGATCTGTCGGATTCGGCACAGCAGCCCATGGTCGATTCCGACCTCGGACTCACCATTGTCTACAACGGTGCAATCTACAATTACCGCGAACTGCGTGGCGAACTGATCGAAAAGGGCTATAGATTCTTTTCCGACGGGGATACCGAGGTTCTGCTCAAGGCCTATCACGCCTGGGGGCCGGAGTTCGTGAAGCGACTGCACGGCATGTTCGCGTTCGCAATCTGGGAGCGGGACACGGGGCGCGTTGTTCTGGTGCGCGACCGGCTCGGCATCAAGCCGCTGTATCTCGCGCAAGGATCCGACCAACTTCGCTTCGCATCGAGCCTGCCCGCGTTGCTGGCCGCAGGCGATGTTGATACGGACATCGATCCCGTCGCTCTGCACCACTACATGCACTTCCATGCGGTCGTGCCCGCGCCGTTCACGATCCTCAAGGGCGTGCGCAAGTTGCCGCCTGCGACGATCATGACGGTCGAGCCCGATGGCAGCACATCTGAGGATACCTACTGGACACTCAAATTCGACATCGAGACCGGCGTTTCGGAACCGGAATGGCGTGAACGGTTGCACGCCGCGCTTCGCACGGCCGTGGAGCGCCGGCTCGTGGCGGATGTTCCGGTCGGTGTTCTGCTCTCGGGCGGCCTTGATTCGAGCCTGATCGTCGGGCTGCTCGCGGAAGCAGGCCAGTCGTTGGACACCTTCTCGATCGGGTTCGAGACGGTCGGCAACGAGAAAGGCGATGAGTTCGAGTACTCGGATATCGTAGCCGAGCATTTCGGGACCCGGCATCACAAGCTGTTCGTCGATTCCAACCGCGCGCTGGATCACCTCGACGCTTGCATCGGGGCAATGTCGGAGCCGATGGTCAGCCACGACAACATCGGTTTCTTTATGCTGTCGCGCGAGGTCGCAAAGCATGTGAAGGTCGTGCAGAGCGGACAGGGAGCGGACGAGGTGTTCGCCGGTTACCACTGGTATCCGCCGCTCGCAGATTCGCAGGACCCGGTTACGGACTACGCTCGGGTCTTTTTCGACCGTGACGCGGCTGAGTATGCCCGCACCGTGGACTCGCGGTTCGTGGGCGAGAATCACAGTCTTTCGTTCGTCACGGAGCAGTTCGACGCGCCGGGCGCGGAGGCGCCCGTCGACAAGGCATTGCGGCTCGATTCGACGATCATGCTCGTCGACGACCCGGTCAAGCGTGTCGACAACATGACCATGGCCTCTTCGCTGGAGGCACGGGTCCCGTTCCTCGATCATGAACTGGTCGAACTTGCCGCGCGGATGCCCGCAGGGATCAAGATGGCGCAGGACGGCAAGGGAATCCTGAAAGATGTCGGGCGCGACGTCATCCCGAACGAGGTGATTGATCGGCCGAAGGGCTACTTCCCCGTGCCGGCGCTGAAATATCTCGAGGGGTCCATACTCGATCACGTGCGAGATGCCCTGACCGGACAGGCCGCGCGCGAACGTTCCCTCTTTCAACGCGACTATATCGACATGCTGTTGGACGCACCCGGTGAACACATCACACCACTGCGCGGCTCAAAGCTCTGGCAGCTGGGACTTCTGGAACTATGGCTGCAAAATCACGGCGTATAGCGGGTCGCGAAACGGCGCGGATCGGTCGACAGAGCGCACCGAGCGTGGATAGCACCGGATCCACGGTCACCGAGCACGACCGTCAGACATGGCGCGGCGAGTGTGTGGTCGATTGCGGCTGGGGCCGCCTGATCTTTGCGCATACCTTTCCGGGGCCGACGGCTGTTGCAGATGCACTCTCCGGCGAACAGCCGGGCCAGCGCGATATTGCGTTCTATCTTCACGACCCCCATGTCGTGCTCGCCTCGTCGCCGCACCAGCTCTTCCTCGACCCCTCGCACACCTATCGTCTGTGGTTCAGTGAGTACCGGCAGCGCGCGCGGGGCGTGCCGGGCGTCGTGATAGCGCCCGTCACGACCGAACAGGAAATCGGCGAAGTTAACCGGATTCTCAAGGCATCCGGGTCGGTACCGGTGCACGAGGGTTTCCTGGAGAACTGCCGCGAAGCGCGAACCGTCCGGCACCTGCTGGCGCGCGACGAAAAGACGGGCGCCGTCGTCGGGACGGTAATGGGTGTGGACCACGTCGAGGCGTTCAACGATACCGAGAACGGAAGCAGCCTGTGGTCGCTTGTCGTGGACAGTCAGTCCAGCCTGCCGGCGATCGGCGAGGCGCTGGTGCGTTCTCTCGTGGAAAGATTTATCGCGCGAGGACGGGTGTTCATGGACCTGTCGGTGATGCACGACAACGAGCAGGCTATCGCGCTGTATGAGAAGCTGGGCTTTCGCCGGGTTCCCGTCTTTGCCATCAAGCGCCGCAATTCCTTCAACGAAAGGCTCTATGTCGCGCCGGAGCAGGACAAAGATCTCAACCCCTACGCGAAAATCATCGTCGACGAGGCCCGCAGGCGCGGCATTTCGGTCGAGTTGCTGGATGCGCGGCGCGGATATTTTGCGCTCTCGTTCGGGGGACGGCGGATCGTCTGTCGCGAATCGCTCAGCGAGCTGACGTCGGCGATCGCGATGAGCCGGTGCGACGACAAGTCCCTGACGCGTGCAATTCTCGAACGCGAGGGAATCTGGGTCCCGGCTCAGATTGTTGCCGGTTCTCCGGACGACAACGCTGCCTTTCTGGAGACACACGGATCCGTGGTTGTCAAACCGGCACGGGGCGAACAGGGCAAGGGGATCGCGGTCGATCTGAGCACGGCCGAGGAGGTCGAGGCCGCCGTCGCGATCGCACGAGAACACTGCGAAACCGTCCTGCTAGAAGAGTATGTCGAGGGCGATGACCTTCGCGTGCTCGTGATCGGTGACGAGGTTGTTGCAGCAGCCATCCGCAAACCGGCAGCCATCACCGGCACCGGCGAACACACAGTGAAGGAATTGATCGAACGTCAGAGCCGCCGCCGAGCCGCGGCCACGGGCGGGGAGAGCGAGATTCCCCTGGACGAGGAGACCTTGCGTTGTCTGCGGGCAGAGGACTACGACCTGGATACGGTTCTTGAAAAGGGGCGCGAGGTGAATGTACGCAAGACCGCGAACTTGCACACGGGCGGGACGATTCATGACGTAACCGACCGGCTCCACCCGCAAATCGCCAAAGCATCACTTGAGGCCGCACGAGCGCTCGACATGCCGGTCGTCGGCTTCGACTACATCGTCCCCGATGTTGAAAGCCATGATTACCGCTTTATCGAGGCGAATGAGCGGCCAGGCCTGGCAAATCACGAGCCGGCGCCGACCGCACAACGTTTCGTGGACCTGCTTTTCCCGCAGACGGCACGGCGGTAATCAGGCGGCCCCAAAACAGGAAGACTACGGGACAGGAAGATGAACCGCATTCTGATCGACATGGATTATGCGATCGATATCCTGGTGCGACTGCTCAGGACGCCGAGCCCGACGGGCTACACGGACAAGATCGTCCATATGGTCGTAGAAGAGCTTCAGGCGCTGGGCCTCGAGCCGGAGTTGACGCGCCGCGGCGCAATCCGAGCCGAGATCAAGGGGAAACAATCGAGCCCGGACCGCGCCATCGTCTCGCACCTCGACACGCTGGGCGCACAGGTCAAGCGTCTCAAGCCCAATGGCCGTCTCGAAATCTTCCCGATCGGTCATTGGTCGGCGCGGTTTGCAGAGGGCGCGCGCGTGTCCGTGTTTACGCGCGACCGCTCGGTGCGCGGGACCATTCTGCCGCTGAAGGCATCGGGACATACCTATAACGAGGAGATCGATACCCAGCCCGTCGCATGGACCAACCTCGAAGTGCGTCTCGACGAGCAGGCCTGGAACGCAGAGGCTGTGGCCGATATTGGAATCGCCATCGGCGACTTCATCTCGATCGACACCGGTGTCGAGGTAGGCGAGTTGAGCGGTTTCATCAACTCGCGCCACCTCGACGACAAGGCCGGCGTCGCGGCGATGCTCGCGGCGGCGAAAGCTGTCGTCGAGAACGGGCTGGAACTCCCCGTCGACACCTATCTCCTGTTTACGATCTCAGAGGAAATCGGGTCGGGTGCATCCGCGATCCTGCACGGCGATATTTCCGAAATGGTGTCGGTGGACAACGGCACCGTCGCGCCGGGGCAGGCTTCCCTCGAGACGGGGGTCACGATCGCCATGGCCGATATGGTGGGCCCGTTCGACTACCACCTTACGAACAAGCTGATCGACCTGTGCGCGGATTTTGATGTCCCGTTTCAAAGGGACATCTTCCGCTACTACCGAAGTGACAGCGCGTCGGCGATCGAGGCAGGAAGTGATATCCGGACCGCGCTCGTCTGCGTCGGCGTGGATGCCTCGCACGGCTACGAACGGACCCACACGAACGCGATCTTGTCGGTGGCGCAGTTGCTGACGCTTTATATGCAGAGTCCGCCAACCGCCAAACGCGACGCCCAGACTCTCGGTGACATCGAGGGTTTCACCGAGCAGCCGACGGAAGAGATCATTGCGTCGTTCGGCAAGCACGACTAGCGGCGTGGTCCAGGATCCTTTCCTCTCCGACCCGGTTCTCGCAAACGCGGCGGGCTATCCCTACGACATCACCGAACACTCGTTCACCTTCGTCGCGGGCGAGGCGGCGCCGTTCGACGCGGCGCTGACGCAAGGCCGCAGGCCGGTGATCGGCTACGGCTCCAACCAGTCGCCGCTGCGCCTGCGCCAGAAATACGGCTCTGAGCACGCGCCGATCCCCGTCCAGCGGGCCTGGCTCGCCGACCACGACGTGGTGTTTTCGGCGCACTTCTCCAGTTACGGCTCGTTGCCGGCCGCGCTCCGGCATGTGCCCGGCACGCGCGTCGCGGTTGCGGTCAACTGGCTGAGCGACATCGAGCTGGCGGTGATGCATCCGACCGAGGTCGACAACTACCACTTCGCCCGTCTGGTCGGCCTCGAACTCGAACTCGACGACGGCCGCGTGCTCGACGAGGCGTTCGCCTATCTAAGCTTTCGCGGACATGTCGGCGACGGCGAGCGTCCCTATGCCTTGCGCGAGATCGCGGCGGAAAACCGGACGCTTCCGGAACTCGGCCAGCTCGAAGCATTGACCCTGATGCGCGACCGGATCGCGCCCGGGACCGACGTCCACGATTTCGTGCTCGCGCATATCCGTGACGCGGGTGTGCGCCGCGAACGGGTCTCCCGCCTGGAAAACGCGGCGTTGCCGGTCGCGCATGCGCCGCACGACGTGCTGGACACCTGAGTGGATTCAGGCGAGGGCGCGCGCCGCGATCGCGGCGGCGAACAGCAGCAGGCCGAAGTCGCGGTTGGACTTGAACTTCGCCAGGCAGTCCTTCGGGTCGTCGAAGTCGATGGACGCGGTCTGCCATGCGAGGTGGGCCGCGCCGAGGGCGAGCCCGATCCAGTAGGGCCAGCCGAGCCCGGCGAGCCATGCCGACACGGCGAGCAGGATCACGCAAACGGCATAGAAACCGGCGATCCAGGGACGTGATTTCGCGCCCAGCAGGCGGGCGGTGGACTTCACGCCGACCAGCGCGTCGTCCTCCTTGTCCTGGTGAGCGTAGATGGTGTCGTAGCCGAGCGTCCAGAAGAAGCCGGCCGCGTAGAGCACGAGCGCGGCCGGCTCGAGCGCGCCCTGTACCACGGCCCAGCCGAGCAGCGCGCCCCAGTTGAAGGTCAGGCCGAGCCACGCCTGGGGCCACCAGGTGATCCGCTTCATCAGCGGGTAGGGCACGACGAGTAGCAGGCTGAGCGCGCCGACGGCCATCGCGAAAAGGTTGAACTGGACGAGGATCCCGAGGCTCACCAGCAGCAGCACGCCCAGGAAGGCGAGCGCCGCGCGCACCCGGATCGCGCCCGAGGCCAGCGGCCGGTCGGCGGTGCGCGCGACCTTTGCGTCGAAATCCCGGTCGAACAGGTCGTTGATGACGCAGCCCGCCCCGCGCATCAGGATCGCGCCGATCCCGAACAGCGCCACCCAGGACCAGTTCGGCCAGTCCCCGTCCGGCTCCGCCATGGCCAGCGCCCACCAGCCCGGCAGCAGCAGCAGCCAGGTGCCGATCGGGCGGTCGAGGCGCATGAGCCGTGCATAGGGCCGCGCCGCTGCCGGCGCGTAACGGTCCAGCCAGTTTCCGCGCGGGATGTCGCTTGCATCGCCGCGCGGGGCACTGTTATTGGGCGCGTCGCTCATGGCCCCTTGTTAACCCAGCGTGCCGTCCGCCCCAATCCCGGAATTCGACGCATGACCGACAAGCAACCGAGCTTCACCCGCATCCGCCTTTTCGTGGAGGCGGACCTGCGCGCCGGGGAGGCGATCACGCTCGGCCGGGACCAGAGCCACTATCTCCAGAATGTCATGCGCCGTGCGGCCGGCGACCGCGTGGCCCTGTTCAACGGGCGCGACGGGGAGTTCTGGGCCGAGATCGCGGACGTGCGGCGCGGCGCGGTGGCGCTGGACGTCGCCGAGCGGTTCCGCGAGCAGGCCGGCGAGCCGGACCTCTGGCTTGCCTTCGCGCCGATCAAGCGCGCGGCGGTCGATTTCCTTGCCGCCAAGGCGACCGAGCTCGGGGTCTCGCGCCTCGTGCCGGTTGTCACCGCCCGGACGAACACCGAACGTGTCAACACCAAGCGTCTGCGCGCCATCGCGGTCGAGGCGGCGGAACAGTCGGAGCGGCTGTCCGTGCCGGAGATCGCGGAACCGGCAAAGTTCCCGGCGCTGCTCGACGGCTGGCCCGAATCGCGGGCGCTCCTGTTCGGGGACGAGACCGGCGCCGGCCGGCCCGTCGCGGAGGTCGCGGCCGAACTGGCGGCGGACGGCGGCCCGCTGGC
>JAEPNS010000175.1 GCA_017643325.1 Alphaproteobacteria bacterium
CGATGCGTTTTTCCTCGAACGTTCGCAGAAGCGGGCCGAAAACTTCATCGACAAGGCCAACATCATCTTCCTGGCCTCACACTCGGAACACCTCGTCCGCGGAATCTGCAATAAGGGAATACTGCTAGACCAGGGAAGGGTCGTCGCAGCGGGCGGGATCGATGAGCTCTACGAGATCTATGCCAACATCGAGACGCGGCCGGGCAACAGGCCGTTCGTATCCCTGGCAGCGAGCGTCCACCCCGCGCAGCCCGACCCGGACTCAGGCTATCCAGAACTCAAGCTGTTCTCGAGTGAGAGCGCGCCTCATACGCCGGCCGTACACGCATTCGATCGGTCCGAAATAACATTCTGGTCGAGCGCAATCGGGCAACCGGTCGAAGCCAGGGCCCATATCGGGATCCAATTCCCCGAGCCCGTCGCGCCGCAGACGGCCCTGCTGCGCCAGCGCGTCGTCGACCTGCATAACCCGAACAACGTGCGCTCCGTGGCCATCGAAGTCAGCGACGACGGTTTTGAACAGGACATCCGGCGCGCGGCCGTGGTCGGTCTGTCCCGGGCACCCATCCTGCACCGCATTCCCTTGCAGCCGGGCCTGGCGGGGCGATGGTGGCGCGTCATCGCACTTTCGACGTTCGAGCCGGACCTGCCAGCCTGGGCCATTACCCGGTTTGACCTGATCGGGGACGCGCTGCCCGAGTTTCACGCCGGACATGCCGTGTCCTCTGCCCCGGCGAGCCGGACGGTATCGTCCGAGCATGCCTTCGAGGACAGCAGCGAAAGCCCCTGGGTCTCGATCGAGCGCGCGGATGAAGTCGAGGAAACATCGTGGATCGGATGGGATTTCGGGATCGTCAGCCGGCCGACCATCTACGGGATAGAGATCCAGCAATGGAACGGAGGTGAATTGCCGAACACCGTCGGCGCGTTGTACGTCGAGTGCAGCGAGGAAGCATTCGACGAACACGCAACCGCGCTCCAGCGCGTCACGCTCGAGCACACATCCGATACACAGACGTTCTGGCTCAAGGCGCCGAGGAAGGCCCGCTACTGGCGTGTGCGCGCGGCAACGGGTACCAATGGCGGCAGATGGGGTGTGCGGCGGCTAAAGTTTCTCGAGCGGCCGGCACCGAGGACGGAAGCGCCGGAGAAGTCCGCGTCATGACAACGTCGCATACGCTGGTGATCCCCACCTACAACCGCCCCGGAAATCTCGGTCGTTTGCTCGGCTACCTCGAACGTGCAGGATTCGATTCGCCGGTGCTCGTGTTCGATTCCAGCAGCGCCGAAAACCGTAGCGAAAACCTCGAACTGTGCAATGCCAGTCCCATGGACGTAACCCACTTCGGGTTCGACGAGGAAATCCATCCGTTCGTGAAAATGCGCGAAGGCCTGCAAAATGTCCGCACGGACTTCTGTTCAGCCTGCGCCGACGACGATCTCGTCTTTGTCGACAGCCTCGCGGAATTGTTCGAGGTCCTGGAGACCAATACGGCGTATGCCGCCGTCCATGGAAACTACGTGAATTTCAAGGAGAGCGACAGCGTATTTCGGATTGTCAGCGTGGCCCAGCGTGGATCGCAGGCGGCCTCCGAGAACGCGTTGCAACGCGTCCGGGAGTTCATGTCCGACTACACGGTCCTGTTCTATGCCCTGTTCCGCACCGAGGTAATGCAGGCCTGTTTCGCGCCGATGGACGCGCTTCGCACCACCCTCATGCGCGAACTCGCGTCCAGCACCCTCGCGGTGGCCAACGGCCCCGTCGTGCGCCGAGACCTTTTCTACATGGGCCGCAATACCGATGAGTCGGCCTCCTATGACGCCTGGCACCCGCACCAGATACTCGCGACCGAACCAGAGGTGCTGTTCAAGGATTTCGCCGCGTTCCGCACGCTTCTCGCCGAAACCGTCGACCGGGTGGACAACCACCCGGACCGCAACACCACCGCACTCCTCGACCTCCTCGCGCTTCGCTACCTCGCACCGTTTCTGCGATCCGACGTGATCGATTTCATCGTCCAGGAAAAGATGGTGCTCAATCACGATTCCCGTACGACGGTCGAGAACCTCTGGGCCACCTTCGTTGCAACACCGAACCGGACCAAACATCCCCAGGTGCCGTTGTTCGAAGACAACAACTGGACATTCGCACCCGGCGTGCTTCACCCGAACGCACCGCGCCAGGACTACCTCGCCGAGGGCCGAGGGCCCGACGGATCCAGAACCTATTTCCTTCACAACGAGCTTTTCTTCGAAGACGGCTCACCAATCTGCACGCTTGGCCGCGAAGCCACGGAGTTCCTCCTCGACGAGTTCGACAGGTACTAGTCGCGCTCCCCGCCGGATTTCGAACGTGACAAGCCCAACGATCAGCGTCGTCGTCCTCTATTACGAACAGCCTCACGAAATCCGGCGTCTGATGACCGCGCTCCGGCAGATCGCCGATCAGCTGGAAGAGATACTGATTGTCGACGACGGGTCGCGAGAGCATCCACTCACCGAGAAAATGGTCTTGGCAGAGCTCCCCGGCGCGCGCCGGCTGATACAGCCTGCCAACAGGGGCGCAACGACAGCCATGAATCTCGGCCTTTCCGAGGCGACCGGCGAGTATGTGCACTTCCTCGCCTGCGACGATTCGGTGGGCCACGAATTCTATTCGTCCGCGCGCGAACTGCTGGGCCGTTTCCCCGACGCAGGCCTGTTCTCTTCGGGAATCATGATCGCGGAATCGGACGGCACGATCATCGGCCCCCAGAACTTGCCGGCTCCGCCCAGCCGAAACGGGTTCGTGACTGCCGCCGATGCCGTGCGGACGATATACCGGCGGGGCAGCTGGTTCGCCGGCAATGCTACGGTGTTCTCGCGCCAGAAACTTTCGGCAACCGGCGGGTTCGACGAAGAACTCGAAGAGTTTGCGGACGCCTTTGCCTGCTACGTCCTCGCCGCCCGCCACGGCGCATGCTTCGAGCCTCGAGAGTTCGCGGTCAAAACCGATCCTCTTTCCGGCCGAAATATGTCGATCTATACGGACCGACAAAAATCGGGCCGGCTCCTCGCACGGGCCCGTGCGCGAATGGATTCTGATTTTGCGGACCTGTTTCCCCCGGCGTTTCGGGACCGTTTCACGCGACGCTGGCACCTGAACCGGAACACGATCCACCTGTACGATTCGAACGCCAAGCTGGCGGGAACAACGGCCCTCTCGACGATAGCCCGGATCCGGTTCGCGGGATCCTATTTGCCCTTCGCACTCCGAAATCTGTTCGGGCCGGCTAGTTTGTGACCCCGCGCCGTTGTTCGCTGTCGAGCAATATCCCGGCCACGCGGCGCCGTTGCGTCACGAGGTAGAGCGAGCGAATTCCCTGTTCGGTGAGAATGCGGGTCAACGCGTCCAGTTCATCCGCTTCCGCGTGATCCATCAGTCCGTCGAGCACTTTCGCGCCAGACGCGCCTTCCCCAAGTGCGATCACGTTGTCGAACTGCGATTCGCCCACCTCACTCACTGCGAGCGCTGACACCACACAAAGGCGGTCCCGGTTGCTGTGGGACATGAGCGGAAGAGCTGAGGCGAGCACCCGTCGGCCATCTCCACCGCCGGCCAGCGCGCCGAACATCTCGGCCCTTCTCTCACGCGCGGATGACGACTTCTCGATCAGGTAGAGGAAGCTCGCACCTGTGATCCAGGGCAATTCACCCTGCCAACGCGAAAACTTGAACGAGTCCCGGACCGTCGGCGGCGTCTCGACCAATGACCAGCTCTCGCCGGTCCATTTCAGCAACGCGGCCGGCGCTTCCTCATTTTCCGTTCGGAGCACGCAAAGCGCACGCCCCAACGGACCGAGCACCGCGATCAGGAAGACTCCCGCGAGGGCGGCCCAAGGCAACACTTCGAGGCTGGGGGCCCGAATAAACCAGAACGCATTTTGGTAGCCCGCGATCAGGTGGGCAAACGGGTTGAGGCTCGTGAGCATCCGGCTCGCCCCGACCGGGATGTCGCCAAACTGGTACGCGACCGGCGAGACGATCAGGAGCAGCATGAAGCCGAATACGATCGGCAACTCCGAGAGGAGGACCTGCCGCAACCGCATGTGCACGATCGTGAGCACGAGTACGATGTTCCAGATAAACTGGACAACCGCGACCACTACCCCCCAGCCGAGCATGTGCGTCAACAGTGCCGGCTCGCGAACCGTGAGGACCAGGGCCGGCACGAGGAGCGATATCGAGACCAAAAAGATGAAGGTCGGTCCGGCAATAGCAAGCACCACGGTCGCGAGAAGCGGGTCGATCCGGCGGGACCGGTAGATGTGCGCGAGATGCGTCGTCCGTGACGCCTGAATCGCACAGCTCAGCGACCAGCGCAGGGCGACCAGCCCGACCAGTGTCGGTATGAAGCGGTCAGCCCCGCCCAGCGCAAACACCGTCTCGACAACCACAGACAGGACGGTCGCGTAGACGAGCACGTCGACAATGGACAGGAAAAGAAAAATCATCCCCCGCCAACCGCCGCGATACCGATACAACGCTGCAGCACGACAGAGGTGCAGGAACTCCGCCAAAGTTGCCCTGTCTATCGGTCCCATCGATCCGGTTCCCGTGCCGCACGTAGATCAGTCTTCCGATCCCACGAACAGATTGTACCATCCTTTGCGGGCGCGAGATCGTCCCAGCAGCGCCATGCGACCGACCACCGTCAGCCAACGGGCGTAGACGATGAGCGAAACAAACGCGATGAAGGCCGACGGATAGTAGCTCGCGAAATTGGTTCGCACGAAGCGAATCAGCGATGCGTGCTTATGGGCTTCGACGCGATAGGGGCGGTTTCGTCCGCTCACGCCCCCCACATGGTGGGCGATCGCGCCCGGGACGAAATGTATCGTCCACCCGGCTTTGCCTGCCCGCAGGCACCAGTCCAGATCCTCGAAGTGCAGAAAATAACGTTCATCGAGGAAACCGACATTCTCCAGCACATCGCGGCGGATTAGCAGGCACGCCCCGGAGACGCTTTGGACCTGGACAGGTGCGCCGGGAACCTCGTCACCGGACTGGTTGAAACCGCGAAACCGCGGATGGTCAGGCATCAGGAGATGCAGCCCGAGTCCGACACAAAAAATCTGCCAGGGTGTTGGAATGTCGCGACGGCAACCGCGCTGCTCCGACCCGTCCATATTGAGAATGAGCGGACCTACCGCGCCGATCTCGGGATCCGCGCCGAACTCGTCGACCAGCGCACGCAATGCGCCGGCATCAAGAAAACAGTCGGGGTTCAGCAGCAGGACATGGGACCCGGTGCTTTCCGAGATTCCGTGGTTCGAGCCCGCTGCGAACCCGACGTTGGTGCCCAGTTCGATCACCCGTAAACGTGGGTCGGAAATCGCCTCCCGCAGCTGGGGAATGCTGGTGTCCGATGATCCGTTGTCAACGACAATGCATTCGGCTGGCTGAAGCGTCTGTTCGAAAACACTCTGCACCACTTGGGCCAGCAGCGCGCCGGTGTTGTAGTTGACGATCACCACTGAGACACGCGCGAGATCGGTGACATTTCGGAGATGCTGTGTATCGTCGCTGGGCCATTCGCGTATGAGGGGAGGCCCGGACCTGCCGGCTGGCGTTACCATCGGTTCAACTTCGCTTCAAACCGTGACTTTCGCAGAACCGAATCATGAGCGATGACCCTCGATTGGTCCCAGGGCGGGCCAGCGCTGCTGCCAGCAGCATCGGTGCCCGACGTCCGGGACCTCGACAAACCGCGCGTTGCCGCCGGCCGCCCGCACCGCCTCGACGAATGATGTGACGGCGATGGGAGGGACGACATCGTCATCTTCACCCAAATAGTGGACCTGGGGAATCCGGGCCAGGTCGCGAACGTCTGTCATCGGCGTCATCGACTCGCTCAGGGGCGTGAAGCGCTTGACCCGGGTCCAGGTCACATGATCGAGCGGGGCTCCGAAGGTCACCAGCGACGTCACATCAGACCGCACTCCGGCAACAAGTGCAGCCAGCACCCCGCCCCCGGAATAACCGTAGAGCCGAACGCTTTGCGCACCGGCGTTTTTCTTGATTGCATCAACAGCGAGGTTTGTCTCGCGGACAACTTCGGGTGCGAACCTCGCCTTCGTCCAGTAGGTATATTGGCAATTCGCCCGGCTCGGAGCGTCGACATACTGGCAGGGTCTTGCGAGGTAGGCGACGTTCGGCGACGGGTCGCGGGCGGCGAGCCGCAGGCTCACGGGATCGCGCGGAGTCGGATCACGCGACACGACGCTTTCGCTCAGAAACGCCAGCCCGTCACCCTCGATGTAGATGGACACCGTCGGGTCGGCGGGAGCGGAAAAACGGCGGTAGCCAGCGAGTTCGAACTTGCCGGTCTGCACGAAAAAGGGATCGAGGTTACCCGAGCGCGCGACCCGGTTGGCGATCTCGTCGCGCTCACTCAGGACGTCTGTCACCGTTTGGCAGGCGACCATCAGCGGAAGCAGCGCCGCAAGAAAAAAGGCCCGCCCAACCGGGCGGGCCTTTCGGCATCTTGATGGATGCATGTCAGAAGGAGAACCGAAGCGTTCCGGACAGCGTGTAAGCCGAATAGTCCTCACGCCCCAGTGCCGTTGTGCCTTCGATCGTGCCGACCGTGCGTTCGGACAGCTCGATGCTCGCGCCGAGGCCGACTGTCGCACCGAAGTCCTCGACCGACGGGCGATTGCCCGCGGCGAAAGCCGAATAGTCCTCGGTTTCCCAGTCATACTCACCGACCACCGAAAGGAACGGCACGAATTTCGGGTTCGCGGTGTAAGCGAGACCGGCACCGAAGCTCAAACGACCCAGCTGGGTGTCTGATTCCGGCACCGTAACGCCGCCGGCGCCGGATTCCGTGTATCCGTCATTCGTGGAATCGAGCCAGAGCAGGCCTACCTTCGGAGTAAACGCGAAATTCCCGCGCCGCACGAGATAGGTCAGGTTCGTCGACGCAAACCACGTCGAC